>NZ_CDRRQK010000027.1:0-35049 GCF_977044405.1 Dorea sp. | reverse complement strand
TCTGTTGCTTTTAGGGAATTCAGGCTCTCTTACTACTTCTTGCTTCATGGAGTCGCGGACCAGATCTTATACCAAGGCATACGCAAGGACCGGGAATCCAACCCAAATTAATGTATTAAACAGCAATTTTAGATATTTGCAAGTGTATATTTTCTGGATTCTGCATACAATAATATACAGCTTTATGAGTAAATATGCCCGACAAAATACTACAAGAATCCGCATTTGTACCTAAAAATGAACAAAATAACAGACGGAATGTCTAGACTTTTGGTAGGACAGGCGATATAATAAAACCATACACGTCAATATATGATTTGTACTATTATCAAGGAGGAACAACAAAAATGGCAAGAAAAATGAAGACCATGGATGGTAACCAGGCAGCAGCTCATGCGTCATATGCATATACAGAAGTTGCAGCTATTTACCCTATTACACCATCATCCGTTATGCCAGAACATGTAGATGAATGGGCTACAGAAGGCAGAAAGAACATATTTGGACAGACTGTTCAGGTAACAGAGATGCAGTCAGAAGCAGGAGCTGCTGGTGCAGTACACGGATCTCTTTCCGCTGGTGCTCTGACAACAACATTTACAGCATCTCAGGGACTGTTGTTGATGATTCCTAACTTATATAAAGTAGCAGGAGAACAGCTCCCGGGAGTATTCAATGTATCAGCACGTGCACTTGCAAGCCACGCACTGAACATCTTCGGAGATCACTCTGATGTTTACGCCTGTCGTCAGACTGGTGCAGCAATGCTTTGCGAATCCAGCGTGCAGGAAGTTATGGACTTAACACCAGTTGCACACTGTGCAGCATTAAAAGGAAAACTTCCATTCATCAACTTCTTCGATGGATTCCGTACATCACACGAGATCCAGAAGATTGAGACATGGGATTACGAAGATCTGAAAGATCTGGTAGATATGGACGCAATCGATGCATTCAGAAATCATGCACTGAATCCAAATCACCCATGCCAGAGAGGTTCAGCTCAGAACCCGGATATCTTCTTCCAGGCAAGAGAAGCATGTAACCCATACTACGACGCTATGCCGGCTATCGTACAGGAGTACATGGACAAAGTTAACGAGAAGATCGGAACAGATTACAAACTCTTCAACTACTACGGAGCAGCAGACGCAGAGAAAGTTATCATTGCTATGGGTTCTGTATGTGACACAATTGAAGAGACAATCGATTACTTAACAGCAGCTGGGGAAAAAGTTGGTGTTGTTAAGGTTCGTCTTTACAGACCATTCTGTGCACAGGCATTAATTGATGCAATTCCTGACACAGTAAAATACATCAATGTACTTGACAGAACAAAAGAACCAGGAGCTCAGGGAGAACCATTATTCCTGGATGTTGTTTCTGCATTAAAGGGATCTAAGTTCGACGCAGTACCGGTTAACGGCGGACGTTACGGATTAGGATCAAAAGATACAACACCTGCACAGATCGTTGCAGTATTCAACAACACAGACAAAGAAAGATTTACAATCGGTATCAACGATGATGTTACAAATCTTTCACTTGAAGTTGGTGCACCACTGGTTACAACACCAGAAGGAACAATCAACTGTAAGTTCTGGGGACTTGGAGCTGACGGTACTGTAGGAGCTAACAAGAACTCTATCAAGATTATCGGTGACAATACTGACATGTATGCACAGGCTTACTTCGACTATGACTCTAAGAAGTCTGGTGGTGTTACAATGTCTCACCTGCGTTTCGGTAAGAAGCCAATCAAATCTACTTACCTGATTCACAAAGCAAACTTTGTAGCATGTCACAACCCATCTTATGTTAATAAATACAACATGGTTCAGGAATTAGTTGACGGAGGAACATTCCTTCTGAACTGCTCTTGGGACATGGAAGGTCTTGAGAAACATTTACCAGGACAGGTAAAAGCATTCATCGCTGATCACAACATCAAGTTCTACACAATTGATGGTATTAAGATCGGTAAAGAGATCGGACTTGGCGGACGTATCAATACAGTCCTTCAGTCAGCATTCTTCAAACTGGCATCTATCATTCCAGAAGAAGAAGCAATTGATCTGATGAAGAAAGCTGCAAAAGCTACTTACGGAAGAAAAGGTGACAAGATCGTACAGATGAACTACGATGCTATCGATGCTGGTGCTAAGCAGGTAGTTGAGATCGAAGTACCAGAATCTTGGAAATCTTGCGAAGATGAAGGATTATTCACACCAGAAGTTAAGGGTGGAAAAGACGATGTTGTAGCATTCGTTAAGAACATCCAGGCTAAGGTTAATGCTCAGGAAGGAAATACTCTGCCAGTATCTACATTTACTGACTATGCAGATGGATCTACACCATCAGGTAGTGCAGCATATGAGAAACGTGGTATCGCAGTAGATATCCCTGTATGGCAGTCAGAGAACTGTATCCAGTGTAACCGTTGTGCATACGTTTGCCCACATGCAGTTATCCGTCCAGTAGCACTTACAGAGGACGAGCTTGCAAAAGCTCCAGAAGGAACAAAAGCTATCGATATGATCGGTATGCCAGGAATGAAATTCACTATGACTGTATCAGCTTATGACTGTACAGGATGTGGATCTTGTGTAAACGTTTGTCCAGGTAAGAAGGGTGAAAAAGCTCTTGTTATGGCAAACATGGAAGAAAATGCAGCAGAGCAGGATATCTTTGATTTCGGACGTGAGATCGAGGTTAAACCAGAAGTTGTTGCTAAATTCAAACCAGAGACAGTTAAGGGAAGCCAGTTCAAACAGCCATTACTTGAGTTCTCAGGAGCTTGTGCAGGTTGTGGAGAAACACCTTATGCAAAACTGATCACACAGTTATTCGGTGACAGAATGTACATCGCTAATGCAACAGGATGTTCTTCAATCTGGGGTAACTCTTCACCGTCTACACCATACACAATCAACTCTAAGGGACAGGGACCAGCATGGTCTAACTCACTGTTCGAAGACAATGCAGAGTTTGGATATGGTATGTTACTTGCTCAGAAAGCAATCAGAAAGAGACTGAAAGAAGAAGTTGAAACTGTTGCAGCATCAGAGCAGGCTTCAGCAGAGGTTAAGGCAGCTTGCCAGGAATACCTCGATACATTTACATGTGGTGTTACAAACGGAGATGCTACAGACAAATTAGTTGCAGCATTAGACGGATGTGACTGCGATACATGCAAAGACATCGTTAAGAACAAAGACTTCCTCGCTAAGAAATCTCAGTGGATCTTCGGTGGTGACGGATGGGCTTACGATATCGGATTCGGTGGAGTTGACCACGTATTAGCAAGTGGTGAAGACATCAACATTATGGTATTCGATACAGAGGTTTACTCTAACACAGGTGGACAGTCTTCTAAGGCTACTAAGACTGGCGCTACAGCTCAGTTCGCAGCAGGCGGAAAAGAGACTAAGAAGAAAGACCTTGCAAGCATGGCTATGAGCTACGGATATGTATACGTTGCACAGATCGCTATGGGTGGAGACTTCAACCAGACTGTAAAAGCAATTGCAGAGGCTGAGGCTTATCCAGGACCATCTCTGATCATCGCATACGCTCCATGTATCAATCATGGTATCAAGAAGGGTATGAGCAAAGCTCAGACAGAGGAACAGTTAGCAGTAGAATGCGGATACTGGAATAACTTCAGATTCAATCCTGCAGCTGAAAAGGGAAGCAAGTTTACTCTTGACAGCAAACAGCCTAAGGAAGAAGATTACCAGGCATTCCTTGATGGAGAGGTTCGTTACAACGCACTTAAGAGAGCTAATCCAGAAAAGGCTGCAAGACTCTTCGCTAAGAATGAGGCAGAGGCTATGGAAAGATACGATTACCTGTCTAAACTGACAGACCTTTACAAAGTAGAGGATTAATTGTTATCTGATTAGCAGCAAAATAGTATAAATCATGACTCCCGTGGGTTCGTAAGGATCCACGGGAGTTTTTGGTATCGCCATGCGTTCGGAAGAAGCTGCCGGTGGCAGATTATGTAGATACCAAAGTATGCAAGAGAAGTTGCCAGCGGCAAGTTCTCTGTATGTGGGCTATTCGGGTTGACAAATCTATATAAAAATGATAAAAATATTACTATATGAATAATGAGATTTGATAGAGGCGCAGGTTTCATCAGTAAGCCAGGGCAACAGACGAAGGGAAGTCTGCTCTGGAACGCCATGCGTTCGAAAGAGGCTGCCAGTGGCAGGTTCTTTCGATGAAAGGGAAAACTGCCGAAGGAAGATACCATCCCTTAAGGTATCCGTCCTGGGACGCATCAGAAGATGCTGCGGACTGTCACTTCAGCAAGTGGAGCGCTATCAGAGTATATAGAAAATATAAGATTAAAAATATGTAGTCTGTATTCCAAGTTATATAAAAATGACCAGGAAAATGTTAAATAATATAAGAATACAGGTGTAAAGCTTATAAGATGATATATGCCATGAGCAATCCACGAGGAAAATTGTTCATGGCATTTTTGTGCCAAAGTAGACAAGAGAAATTGTCACTGGATGGTTCTCTGTACTACCAGCGTGTGTCTGAAAATGCTTTCAGCAGGAATGATTTTTCAGACACACTCTAAAATATGCAGGAAAAGCGTCTATAAGAAATGATTGACAGTGAGATGCAGCCGCTGTCATATATTTCGAAAGATGCATAGGAAAAATGAAGGAGAGAGAGTTATGAGAAAAAGAAAGAAAATAGTCTTTGCTGTACTTACCTGTCTTATGATTCTTGCGTGCAGTGCAGTGACTGTACTTGCAGCAGATGGCGGGAAAGAATATGTACCAAAGATGTATTCATCATTCTGGGCTTTGGTGCCACCTATCGTGGCGATTGGCCTGGCATTGATCACAAAAGAAGTGTATAGTTCATTGTTTGTAGGAATTGCGATTGGAGGCATATTCTGGTCGAACTTCCATGCTGAGAAAGCAGTTCTTCATGTATTTGAAGATGGCATTGTTGGAGTCCTGACAGACAGCTACAATATGGGAATCCTGGTATTCCTGGTTATTCTTGGAATTATGGTCTGCATGATGAATAAGGCTGGTGGTTCAGCTGCATTCGGACGCTGGGCAAGTACTCATATTAAGACCGGAGTCGGAGCGCAGCTTGCAACAATCATACTTGGAGTACTGATCTTCATTGATGATTATTTTAACTGTCTGACAGTAGGAAGTGTCATGCGTCCAATCACAGATAAACACAATGTATCACGTGCGAAGCTGGCATATCTGATTGATGCGACAGCAGCACCGGTATGTATCATTGCACCGATTTCTTCATGGGCTGCGGCTGTAACGGGATTTGTAAAAGGCGAGGATGGATTCTCCATTTTCATGCGTGCGATTCCGTATAACTATTATGCACTGCTTACAATTCTTGCGATGGTGCTGATTGTTTTATTAAAGATTGATTATGGCCCGATGAAGCTGCATGAAGACAACGCGAAAAAGGGAGATATCTATACAACACCCGACAGACCATATGCAAATGCAGAGAACGAGACAGTAGAAGAAAAAGGTGGAGTTATTGATCTGGTGTTCCCAATCCTGATGCTGATTATTTTCTGTATCGCAGGTATGCTTTACACAGGTGGATTCTTCAGTGGTACCGGATTTGTAAAAGCATTTTCAGCCAGTGATGCATCAGTAGGACTGATGCTTGGAAGTTTCTTTGCAATGGTAGTTACGGTTGTATTTTATGCAATCAGAAAAGTATTAAAATTCCGTGAGTCCATGGAATGTATTCCGGAAGGATTTAAGGCAATGGTACCTGCAATCCTGATCCTGACATTTGCATGGACATTAAAGGCTATGACAGACAGCCTTGGCGCAGCAGAGTATGTGGCAAGTGTAATGCAGACAGCAGCAGGCGGATTACTGAACTTCCTTCCTGCAATCATTTTCCTGGTAGGATGCTTCCTTGCGTTTGCAACCGGAACCTCATGGGGAACATTCGGAATCCTGATTCCGATCGTAGTAGCGGTATTCCAGGGAACGAACGAGACGATGATGATCATCTCTATCTCAGCTTGTATGGCAGGAGCTGTGTGTGGAGATCATTGTTCGCCAATTTCCGATACAACGATTATGGCATCTGCGGGTGCGCAGTGTAATCACGTCAACCATGTCACAACACAGCTACCATATGCAGCAACCGTGGCAGTGGTATCATGCATTACATATGTGGTCGCTGGATTTGTCCAGAATGCAGTTATCTGTCTTCCAATTGGTATAGTATTGCTGGTAGTTGCTTTATTATTCATGAAAAAAAGAGCAGAAAGATAAGAAGTATGGCTGTGATATATATTTTACAGAAAGTATTTTGGGACATGTGCTGGATATTTAAATAATAAATATTAGAAGAAGCTTCAAGAATCTTGATTCGCATAAGAATATGTGAGGAGAGAAAACTTGAAGCTTTTTTGATACTATATATATCCATACACAACTACCTTTTTAATGCAGAATAGCAAGAAAGGTGTTATAATATCTTGCATGAGTGGCAATTGTTCCGGTAAAGATAACAAGTGTAACGATTGCAGACGAAAGGAGAACATAAGAATTCATGAGTGTAAAAGAATTAAGTGCTTACGAATTAGTAAAAGAAGAAGAATTAAAAGGGATTAAGTCCCACGGAATGCTGTTAAAGCATAAAAAAAGCGGGGCCAGAATCTTACTGATAGAAAATGACGATGACAACAAAGTATTCAATATCGGGTTCCGTACACCACCGTCAGACAGTACAGGAGTTCCGCATATCATGGAACATTCGGTTCTGTGTGGTTCGGAGAACTTTCCGGCAAAGGATCCGTTTGTAGAGCTGGTAAAAGGATCCCTGAATACATTCTTAAATGCGATGACATATCCGGACAAGACAGTATATCCGGTAGCAAGCTGTAATGACAAAGATTTCCAGAATCTGATGCATGTATATATGGATGCCGTATTCTATCCGAATATTTACCAGCATGAAGAGATCTTCCGCCAGGAAGGCTGGAGTTATAAGATGGATTCCATGGAAGACGATCTGGCTTATAACGGCGTTGTATATAATGAGATGAAAGGAGCGTTCTCTTCGCCGGAAGGAGTGCTGGACAGAGTCGTATTGAATACCCTGTTCCCGGATACTTCCTATGCGAATGAATCAGGTGGGGATCCGGAAGTAATACCGGAGCTGACGTATGAACAGTTCCTTGATTTCCACAGAAGATATTACCATCCATCGAACAGCTACATTTACCTGTATGGAAATATGAACATGGAAGAAAAACTGAACTGGCTGGATCAGGAATATCTGAGCAAATTCGATTATGCGCCGGTAGATTCTAAGATCCGTTATCAGGAACCGTTCAAAGAAGTAATTGAAAAAGAGATGCCATATTCCATAGCAAGCGATGAATCGGAAGAGGATAATACGTACATTTCTTACAATAAGGTAATCGGAACCAGCCTGGATGAAAAATTATATCTGGCATTTGAAGTGCTGGATTATGCACTTTTATCAGCACCTGGAGCACCACTTAAAAGAGCGCTTACAGATGCGGAAATTGGAAAAGATATCATGGGCTCTTATGATAATGGAATCTATCAGCCGATCTTTTCTGTGATAGCCAAGAATGCGAATGCAGAGCAAAAAGAAGCATTTGTAAATGTTATCGAAGATACATTAAAAGATATCGTGGCAAACGGTATGGATCAGAAAGCACTCGAAGCAGGTATCAATTACAATGAATTCCGTTACAGAGAGGCTGACTTTGGGGGCTATCCAAAGGGACTGATGTATGGTCTTCAGATCATGGACAGCTGGTTATATGATGATGAGAAGCCATTTATCCATATCGAGGCACTGGATACATTTGAGTTCTTAAAAGCACAGGTAGGAACCGGATATTACGAAGGACTGATCCAGAAATATCTGTTAGATAATACACATGGAGCGATTGTTCTGATTAAGCCGGAAAAAGGCCGTACGGCAAGAATGGATAAAGAACTGCAGGAAAAATTACAGGCATATAAGGAAAGCCTTACAGAAGAAGAGAAAAAAGAACTGGTAGAGCGTTCGGCTGCACTGGAAGAGTATCAGTCAGCGCCGGATGCAGTAGAAGATCTGGAGAAGATTCCGGTTCTTTCAAGAGAAGATATTTCAAGAGATATCGAGCCGATTATCAATGAAGAGATGAAGATTGCAGATGTACCGGTGATCTTCCACGAAATCGAGACAAACGGCATAGGATACATGGATGTATTATTTGATATGTCCGGGGTAGAAGAAGCTGATCTTCCATATGTCGGAATTCTGCAGGGCGTACTTGGAATTATTGATACAGAAAACTATAAATACGGAGAACTTTTTAATGAGATCAATGTGCATACCGGTGGAATCGGAACTTCACTGGAGCTGTATACAGACATTTCCAAAGTACCGGAAAAGGAATTCAAAGCAACATTTGAAATCAAAGGAAAAGCGTTATACCAGAAGCTGCCAGTGGTATTTGCTATGATGAAAGAGATACTGACACGTTCAAAATTCGAAGATACAAAGCGTGTAAAAGAGATTCTTGCAATGCAAAAATCAAGACTTCTTATGAAGTTCCAGTCTTCCGGACATACAACAGCAGTTCTTCGTGCGATGTCTTATGCATCACCGTCTTCCAAATTAAAAGACATGACAAGTGGTATCGAGTTCTATGATAAAATTGCATATATCGAAGAACATTTTGAAGAGGAAAAAGACGGGCTGGTAGAGAAACTTCAGATGCTGGCACACAAGCTGTTCCGTGCGGATAATATGATGATCAGCTACACGGCTGCAAAAGAAGGGCTTGAAGGTATGGAAGAACAGGTAGAAGACCTGAAAGCAGCATTGTTTGATGATCCGGTTGAAGAGACCAGATGTGTCTTGCATTGTGAGATGAAAAATGAAGGCTTTAAGACAGCCTCAAAAGTACAGTATGTAGCAAGAACCGGTAACTTTATCGATAACGGGGCAGAGTATACGGGAGCACTGCAGATTCTGAAAGTAATTTTAAGTTATGATTACCTGTGGCAGAATGTCCGTGTCAAAGGTGGTGCTTACGGCTGCATGAGCGGATTCAGCCGTACCGGAGAAGGATATTTCGTATCTTACCGTGACCCGAATCTGGAAAGAACGATGGAAGTCTATGAAGGTATCGCGGACTATCTGAGAAACTTTACCGTGAGTGACCGTGATATGAATAAATATATCATCGGAACAATGAGTAATCTCGATCAGCCGATGAACCCATCTGCCAAGGGAGACCGTTCATTTAATCTGTATATGAATAAAGTAAGTGCGGAGACCATCAAAAGGGAACGTCTGCAGATCCTGGAAGCAGGACAGGAAGATATCAGAAAGCTTGCAGAGGTTGTAGAGGCTGTGATGAAGGCCGGACAAATCTGCGTAATCGGAAGCGAAGAGAAGATAGAAGAAGCAAAAGATATGTTCAAAAAAGTGACAACATTTTAGGAAATATGTCAGATCTGTAAGAAGCTGCTGCCGGCAGTTTCTTACGGACTGTGATGCGTATAAAAGGTTACAGAATAGATAAAAGGACAGGAGAATATATGAAAAAAGATTATAAATCAGGATTTGTAACACTGATCGGACGTCCAAATGTGGGAAAATCAACGTTGATGAACCAGTTGATCGGACAGAAGATTGCGATCACATCGAATAAACCACAGACAACACGTAACCGTATCCAGACCGTTCTTACAACGGATGACGGTCAGATCGTATTCGTAGATACACCGGGTATCCATAAAGCGAAGAATAAGCTTGGCGAATATATGGTAAATGTGGCAGAGCGTACATTGAACGAAGTGGATGTCGTTCTCTGGCTGGTAGAGCCGACTACATTTATCGGAGCAGGAGAGCAGCATATCATCAGCCAGCTTAAGAAAGTGAAGACACCGGTCGTTCTGGTTATCAATAAGATTGACAGCGTGAAAAAGGAAGACGTACTTCCGGCTATCGCAGCTTACAAAGATGTGTATGATTTTGCAGAGATCGTTCCGGTATCTGCAAGAAATGGAGATAACACGGACGAGCTTGTAAAAGTCATCATGAAATATCTTCCATACGGACCGCAGTTCTACGATGAAGATACGATTACAGACCAGCCGGAGCGCCAGATCGTGGCAGAACTGATTCGTGAAAAAGCACTGCACTGCCTGCAGGAAGAGATTCCACATGGTATAGCAGTTGCCATCGACAGTATGAAAGTAAGAAATAAAGTGATGCACATTGATGCAACGATCATCTGTGAACGTGATTCCCACAAGGGAATAATTATTGGTAAAAAAGGAAGTATGTTGAAAAAAATCGGAAGCACTGCCCGTTATGAGATTGAAAAAATGCTGGATCAGCAGGTAAATCTCAAGCTCTGGGTCAAAGTTAAGAAGGACTGGAGAGACAGTGAATTCCTGATGAAAAATTTTGGATACCGGGAAGACGAATAAAAAACAGTGTCCGTGGGAGAACCTAATCTTGGAGCTTGTTTGGAAAATCATTTCTGCAGGTTGTGTCTGCATTGTGCGATACATTTTGTAGAAAGGCTTTTTTGAAACTCGTTTTAGCTAAGGATGAGGTGATCATATGGAAGAGTACTGGGACAGATTCAAAGCAACGGGAAAGATAGAAGATTATCTGTATTATAAAGAAATGGAGGCCGGAAAAAAGAATCTCCGGCCGGGGAGAGATACTATTGGTAAATCAGATTACACTGACTGGCATGATACTGGCAGCAGCACCTATAGGGGAATATGACAGACGGGTGGTAATACTGACCAGGGAAAGAGGAAAAATCTCTGCATTTGCACGCGGCGCAAGAAGGCCGAACAGTGCACTGATGGGGGTGACAAGTCCTTTTTCGTTTGGAGAGTTTACGGTATATGAGGGGCGGACATCCTATACATTGGTGTCGGCCTCTATTTCCAATTATTTTCAGGAACTGCGTACGGATGTGGAAGGAGCTTATTACGGGTTTTATTTTATGGATCTGGCAGGATATTATGCCCGTGAGGCGAATGATGAGACGGAGATGTTAAAGCTCCTTTACCAGACGCTTCGGGCACTTACGAATCCGCATATTCCAAATGCACTGATCCGCTGCATCTATGAACTTAAAGCGGTCACGGTAAACGGGGAAGGACCACAGGTGATGGAATGCATGATGTGCGGGGACAGAGAAAGGGATAAGATATTCAGTGTCCGAAGAGGTGGTGTACTATGTACGCAGTGTGCCGGCAGCCACATAGCTGATGGAATGAGACTGCTTCCGTCTACGTTATATACATTGCAATATATCGTGTGCTCGCCGGTTGAGAAGCTGTATAACTTTGTAGTGAAGGATGAAGTGTTAAAAGAATTACAGAAACTGACCAAAGCATATCTGGATGAATATCTCGGAAAACACTTCAAATCATTGGATATATTGGAAACAATTGTGCGATAAGGCTTGAAAACACGGATGGCAGACGCTATAATTAATTACAATTATGGATATGGGAAGTGTGAAAAATTAGTTTTGACACTTACATATTAATATTTTAGAAGGTGAGGATAAAAAAGATGGCAGAAAAGACTATGGATAAGATCGTTTCATTGGCGAAAGCAAGAGGATTTGTATATCCGGGATCTGAGATCTATGGCGGGCTTGCAAATACATGGGATTATGGTAATCTCGGAGTAGAACTGAAAAACAACGTAAAAAAAGCATGGTGGAAGAAATTTATTCAGGAATCTCCATTCAACGTAGGTGTAGACTGTGCAATTCTTATGAACCCACAGACATGGATCGCAAGTGGACATCTTGGAGGATTCAGTGATCCTCTGATGGATTGTAAACAGTGCCACGAACGTTTCCGTGCAGATAAAGTAATTGAAGACTATTGTGCAGAGAACAATATCGAACTGGATGGTGCAGTAGATGCATGGAGCCAGGAGGAGATGAAGAACTTTATTGATGAACATAACGTTCCATGTCCGACTTGCGGAAAGCATGATTTTACAGATATCCGTCAGTTTAACCTGATGTTCAAGACATTCCAGGGAGTAACAGAGGATGCAAAGAATACTGTATACCTCCGTCCGGAGACTGCACAGGGAATCTTTGTAAACTTTAAAAATGTACAGCGTACATCTAGAAAGAAACTGCCATTTGGTATTGGTCAGATCGGTAAATCATTCCGTAACGAGATCACACCAGGTAACTTTACATTCCGTACAAGAGAATTCGAACAGATGGAGCTTGAGTTCTTCTGCAAACCGGATACAGACCTTGAGTGGTTTGATTACTGGAAGAAGTTCTGCCTGAACTGGCTGTCTTCATTAGGACTGAAAGATGATGAAGTACGTTACCGTGATCATGATAAAGAAGAGCTTTCTTTCTACAGTAAGGCAACAACAGACGTTGAGTTCTTATTCCCGTTCGGATGGGGAGAACTGTGGGGAATTGCTGACCGTACAGATTATGACTTAACACAGCATCAGAACGTATCCGGACAGGATCTGACATATTTTGATGATGAGACAAAAGAAAAATACATCCCATACGTAATTGAGCCATCACTTGGAGCAGACCGTATGGTACTTGCATTCCTTTGCAGTGCTTATGATGAAGAAGAGATCGGAACAGAAGAGAAGCCTGATACACGTACAGTTCTTCACTTCCATCCGGCACTTGCACCAGTGAAGATTGGTGTGCTTCCGCTTTCTAAGAAGCTGAACGAAGGCGCAGAAAAAGTATTTGCACAGTTAAGTAAGAAGTACAACTGTGAGTATGATGACCGTGGAAATATCGGGAAACGTTACCGCCGTCAGGATGAGATCGGAACACCATTCTGTGTAACATACGATTTCGATTCTGAAGAGGATGGAGCAGTAACTGTCCGTGACAGAGATACCATGGAGCAGGAAAGAATCAAGATTGAAGATCTGGATGCTTATTTTGAGAAGAAATTTGAGTGGTAAAATAGCAGGTATAATAAAAGGACGAGTCAATAAATGGCTCGTCCTTTTGTTATACTTTTTTTAATATATCATGTAAAAAGGTAGAGTGGAAGAAATTATTTGGAAGTGAATTGACGTTGTATCGGAATGAGCATCTGATATAATTTTTATATAAGCAATATGTAGGCAGATTTTGTGGAGAGTTGGAGGGAGAATATGAACAAAGATATGAGCCAGACGGAAATATGTCACAGATATAATATTGAAAAATGTATGGATGCTGAAGATTTCATAAGCTATATATTTCCGTATTGCAGAAGCACATCGCAGAGATGGAAAGAGGAATTTATCACACTTCTTGATGAAGATATTGATACTGAAAATAAAACGATTAAAAAAGGGATTATAACAGATATTTTTAATATTTCAGATTTGGAAAAAAGAAAAGAAATGGTAATTCATGAATTTGGAAATGATGAATGGGAGGATGGAAAAAGGATATATGATAATTATTTTGCAAAAGTAGAATCGGCCAGAGAATTTGTGGTTAATCGTAATGAAAAGCTAGCAGCTTTATCAGGGGGAAGTTTTACAAGAAATACATTGAAAAACTGGAAAAATGGATGCGGCAAACCAAGAAACAGGGATGTTGTTATCAAATTAGCATTCTGGTCCAGGCTTACGATTGAAGAAACAAATAAATTATTGGATTGTGCGGGAATGCCTGAGTTATATATAAAGGGAAAGAATAGTACGCAATGTACAAAAAACAGTATATCTGATTTGGTATATATTCATATGCTAAATCATGGCATGTATTCTTTTGAGGATGCAAAGAATTTAATTGAGATTATAAATAAAGAAGCAAAAACCATATTAAGTGAAAATCTTAGAAATCCCCAATATGATAATACGAAGAGCCTTGAAGAGGTCTTTTATAAAAAGAAAATCGAAAATTTAGAGGGATTGAAGGAGTTTTTTTATAAAAATGTTATAGATCTTGTGTGCAGTTATAAAACATTCTGTGGTCTTTTGGTAAAAAAATTTGGAGATAAATATATGATTAAAAAGAGGTGTAAGGGTAATTGGGAAAGGGAAAAAGATTCTATCAGGGAATTTACAGAAAGCAAAGTCAGGAAGGAATATAGCTGGAGAGAGGGTTTAAGAAGAGTATTATATATGGCTTATAAGATAGAAACGGAAAAAAAGCATCAAGAAAACAATTTTCTACGGAAACATATTATCGTACTAGGGTTGATTTTGAATGAAAACAGAATAGGAATTAACAATTTATTAAAGTTATGTAAAGAGCCGCCATTGTATGACCGTGATTATACAGAATGTATCGTGATAAATGCTACCGACGAACAAGATGGGGAAGTAAAATCAAAAAGGACGTGTCCAATTTGGTATATGGTTAAAAACCTGGAGGATGTGCAGATGATGAAATATTATGATCCGCATTGCGAGAAAATTGAGCATTTTCGTGAAAAATTAAAAGCCGGCTTATTGAAGTATGAAACGATATATTATAAATATAAAGAAAATGGAGAGGACATTCATTTAAAAAATGCATATGATAGCCATGTATGTGTAATAACTGCTTTGAAGGCATTACAAACATATGAGTGGATTAAGAATATTTATAAAGAAGTGGAGAAAAGAATTCCGGACAAAGAAAAGGAAAAAGAGAATGACAGATTAATTGACTGGTTTCCGGAGAAGCGTCTTTTTGAATATCTGGTGGAGCATGTGATGGAAAAGGCGAGAGAGGAAAAGTAGGGGAGAGAAAGTATAATGGGATTTCTTTTGGTTTATGAGAATAGAAATATAAGATTTTATTATATGAAAGAGTTTAGAGAAGAAGGAACATATTCTGTTGGAAGGATAGATGAGGAAAAGAAGATTTATCCAGATATTAGTTTTGATCCGGAATCTCAATCAATTAGCAGAAAACAGGGAAGTATATCCGTGTTGTATGGGCAATTATACTATACAGAAAAACATAATAATAATCCGACACATTTGAATAATTATATACTGAATGATGAGACGTTTCAAATGGCCAATGATGGAAGTGTATATAATGTATTTTCATTTATGCATTCAGATGGCTATCCGATAGCATTCATGTTTTTAGTTGACAATGAAGAGTGGAATTATGAGGAATTAGAGGGGGATGATATAAAAATAGGTGGAAGTAATGAAGCGGATGTATATATAGAGGAGCTGCCAGAGGAGCTTATGGAACTTGATAATGTTGACGGGCATTATTTTATACATGTGAAAGAAGAGGAATTAGAAAAATTCTGGTATATTGATGATAATAATGATTTTATAGAATTACATAGAAATATGAGGTTAGAATGGGATAAAACATACCGATTTTTATACAACGACGAGTATTTATTCATAGTAGGGGGAAGAACTATTTTATATGGCAAAGTATAATATAGAATTGAGTGCAGCAGGAGAGACGAGAAAAGGCAGTGCATGTACAATTAATGAAGATAATTTTCAGGTTGGAAATTACTATAAGAAGAAATATTCGAAAGACCATGATGCGTATGTTATTGAAAGATTAGATGGATGCAGGTATATGATAACTTCTGTGTATGATGGAATAGGAGGCGGAGGAGTAGGTAAAGTAGCTTCGTCCTATGCTGCGGAAGACACTTATCTAATGCAGAAAAAATTGGAAGATAAGTTATCCGGAAAAGAAGTATCATGTGTTATGCAATATTTTTTTCAGTCAGTTAATAACCGAATAGTAAGAAATCAGGAGAAAATTACTGGAACAACGGGTGTGATTTGCGTTGTAGATCGGAAGAAAAGAAAGGCCAGATTCTACTGGAGCGGGGATTCGAGAGGTTACCTGTATAGAAACCAGTGTCTTTTTCAGATAACAAAGGATCAAAATGTAGAAGAGAGGATAAAAGAACAAAGTTATTGGATGCGAAAAGATTTTAGATATATGGAACAGGCAAAATATTTAACTGGATTTATAGGAAATGATCTATGTGGCTATGAATTTGAGCCGTTGAAAAGTTCTTGGATTTCGCTCAGAGATGATGACAGGATTCTTTTATTAACGGATGGAATTTCAGAAGTATGCAGTGAAAGAGAATTAGAAAAAGAGATACAAAAAAGCAAAAGCAACATAGATTGTTGTGAAAAAATAATTAAAATGGCACGGGCATACGGATCTGAGGATGATATGACAATTGTAAGTGTAAGAATACAAAGTTGAGGTGAAAATATGTACGATAAATGCGATTCGTTGCCAGATTTTGATTCGGAGAAGGCATCGACAATAAAAAATGCAGAAGCGATAAAAGAGGAAGAAGCGATAGAAGAAGCGAGAAAACAGGCGGTTATAAAAAAATATTTAAAGAATGGAAACGGAACACTGGAAAAAATCGGGAGCGGATCAGGTGGAAGAAACAGTGTCTTTAAAGTTCCTTGTTTTGAGATAACAGATGATTTTCAGGCAGTGAAGATCATTCCTTACATAACCAAAGAGATAGATGCAGCAGATTGGATGGAATTAGCCTTAATGAAATATAAAAAGAGTCTGATATCTGAAGAGGAGAAGAAAAAGAATAATCCGGCACAAGAAGAAATTAGCAACTTTTTGGAAGCAACAAAAAGTTGCAGGAATGTTATTCCTTTAAAGGGATTTGATTTCTTGATATGGGAGTGCGGAGAATATTCTAAAATTGGATTGGATTATGTATTAAAAATGCCGGTTGCAGAATGTTTAGATGAGAAAATGAAGAAATTCCATTACAAAAAAATGGAAGATAAAGAAGTAGAAGAATTGGTAATTCAGATAGGAATAGATTTGTGTACTGCTTTGGAAGATTTACATAATAGAAAAATCATACACCGTGATATAAAACCCGCAAACATATATTGGTACAAGAATCAATATTGTCTGGGGGATTTTGGAATTTCTACTGAAAACAGAAATGTGCAAAATTGGGAAGTGGGAACCAGAGATTATTGGTCACCAGAGCAGGCGGATCCTCTTTTTCATAATGAATTTGATGGAAGAATGGATATTTATTCTTTAGGATTGGTATTATATGAATTGGTGGACAGACAGCCTATGCATGTACATTATGATCAAAGAATAGGAAAAAAATATTTACCGGAATTGAAAAGATGTTCTGAGGGACTAAATCGTATTTTGCAAAAAGCATGTCAGTTTTATCCGGAAGAACGGTTCCAGACGGCTGCCGATTTTAAAAAGGAGCTGGAAAGAATAAAAGAGAATCCGAAGTATATTTATGAAGAAGATAAAATATTAAGTAAATCAGATGCAAACACAACACTTCAGCGTTCAAAAGTTGTACAGAGCCCTTTTAAAAGACCGGATAAAAAAGACCAGAAAAATTCTGGAAAAATGAAAAAAGAACTTACACCGGAAGCGTTGTGGAATGCGGGAAAATTCTGGTATGAAGAAAGTTCTAAAAAAGACAGCAGGTTTGGTGATTTTAATATTGATGAAAAAATCATGCCATTATCAGTTGAATGTGAAAAAGGGAATACTGATTTGCCAATCAATATTTGTAAGGAGAATGAAAAGGACTCAAAGAATCTTGGCGAATACATTTCCGTGATTGAAGAAATTCATAATATGTATTTGATTGGAGAAGGAGGCATGGGAAAAACAACGGCTCTTTACTCCATTATGAAGAAAGTGTATGAAAAGAATCATTATATCAAGAATAAAAAAAGAACAATAATTCCGGTTTTTATTGAACTGTCAAAAGCTCCGGTCAGATATGTAAAGGCATATGAATCATTTCGTTCTACCTTTATACGCAGGTATATGTACTTTTTGATCATGACTCGGAATGAACAATATAATAATGCTGAAATAGAAAAGGTATTTCGTAATATCATGGAGACGGACGATCAAAAAGCCGTAGAAAAGATAGATGAACTTTTAATGAATCATAGCGGAGATGTTCAGTATTTGTTACTTCTTGATGGGTTAAATGAGGTATCTCAAAAACAATTAATAAAAGATGCCAGTGGTGACAGTGGATCAGCAGAGGAAATGATTATAGAAGAGATACAGAGATTATTAAAATACGAAAATGTCAAAATAATCATAACCAGCCGTGCAGATGAGATACCAGAGATTGAAAATGCCTTGGAGAAATATTATTTAATTGGTTTGAAAAATAAAGTTATAAAAGAATACCTGGCAAGTAATCATGTAGCGGTTAAAGGAAAACTGGAAGATAATGAACGCTTGATCAATACATTGAAGAATCCTTTTTTCCTGAAAATGTATTGTAAATTGTATTCGACGGAAGGTGTATCGACGCCGGGGGAAGTTTTGCATGCTTTTTTTAGTGAACGAAGTGGAAAATATTCTGTACGCCAAAGGATTAAGGAAATCAGTAAAGACCAACATACATTTCAGGCACCGCATACACGTAATTTTATTACAGAAAAAATGCAGTGGTTCATTTTAGACTTCCTGCTTCCGGCAATTGGATGGCATATGGTTAAGCATGAATACTACTTTTTGGACAGAAATTCTGTTAAAGCAATCTGGGACAGAATTCTGAAGAGCGAAGAGGATGCGGATATATGTGGAAAATACGGAAGAAAATTTTTTGATATATATCATGGAGAAAAAGGACGAACATTCAATATAAAATCCTGTGCAGATCAGATATTGGCATTGGGAGTGGATGGAAATTATACACAGGAACTTATAGATTACTGCGTATATTCATTGGGGGTACTTGGGGTAAAAGATGAAAGCGTTTGCTTTATACATCAACACATCAGAGACTATTTTGCTTCGATGAAAATTATTACAGATATGAAATTGTCTGTGTATGTATCAGAGGAAAGCAGTGAAAAAGGAATTGGATGTCTGAAAGTAATAAATGAAGATTTAATCAATACGGATACATTACATCTATGTGGAGAAATTTTAGGAGAATATCGGAATTGCCAAAGTACGGGTGGTTCATTGATTGAGCAGACATTGAAGCTGTATCGAAAACGGTTTGAACCGGAACAATACGTAGGATATGGGGTACATAATTTGCTGGCAATGATTTATGAATCTAGAAAATCATTGGCAGATGTAGATTTGTCATATCTGGATTTGCGGAAATGCAGGTTTTATAATGTTGAATTAAAGCGGGCAGATATGACGGGTGCGCTGATAAATCATGATAACCTATTTCAGGATAATAATCATGGACAGATTTTAAAAACCGCATTTTCTGCAAATGGAGAATTTGTTTATATTGGAAGAGAAGACGGAACCGTGTCTTTGTGGCATCGTAAGACATTATCATACATAAAAAATATCAAAAAATGTTTATTCAGAATTATCAATATTTCGGTTACGGAACAGTATATAGCTATTTCTACAGAGGGAGGTACAGAAATTCTTGATACCGAAAATTATCATTTAATTAAAAAAGTTGGAGCATATAATGCAGTGTTTTCACCAGACGGAAAATATATTGCGTTAGCATTCAGATGGAAAAGAGTACAAGTGTGTGACACAAAGAATTTTACATGTCAATGTAAATTAGACTGTATTGAAAACCCTGAGATGTGGGTAAGGGGAATAGATCTGATGGTATTTTCACCAGACAGTAAATATATCGCATTAGCAGCCGGAAGCAATAGAGGGGCGAAAAAATATTTATTAGATCAATTTACAGGAGATTCTTTAGAGGATGAATTCAGAATTAAAATTTGGAATATAGAATTAAAAAAATGTATTGCAATATCAAAAGAAACATATTTTATATCTAATAAAATTTCCAATATAGATTTTAGTTCTGATGGGAGGAAGATACTGGTTAATAAGGTACACGATGAAGAGATAGAAATCTATTCTTTTGATGCTGAACGTAGAGAAATTAAACGGATGGATTCAATAGATGTTAGTAAAGAATCTAAAGAAAAAATAAAAGGGATCAGAAAAGCTAAATTTATAGATCATGATTCATGTATAGTAGCTGGAACAGAAAATGGTGAAGTTGTATTCATTGATTATAAAAAGTTTATGAAAGAAAGGAAAAACTATTATTACAAAACTAATGAACACATATGGAGAATAACAGATATTAGTAAAGGGGAAGATGAAAATCACTTTTATGTGATAACCTCATCGCTTGATCACAGCGCAAGATTATGGGATATTAAAAAAAGAAAATGTGAAGGTTCATTTACAAATATGCGGTTATCTGGTTATGTGTTTGCTGTTTATATTGAAGATGGAAAATATGTCGTTACTTCAGGACAGGGCAATCACATATTGCTATGGGACACCATGACCGGGAAGTGCGTGGATTCTATTGGAGATTTTCAATATAATACATGGATTATTGCATATAATAAGAAAAAGAAACAGATAGCGGTTTCGTTGTTGGATGGAAGTGTAGTGTTATATGATTTTGATGATACAGAGCATATTTTTAGATATGTAAAAAAGGTAAAGATGCAAGATGATTACATTGACACTTTGGAATATGATCTGGAAGGAAAGCATATTTTAGTAGCTTCTCTTAGACAACCTTTAGTGGTATATGATATCAATAAAGAAAAGGTAAGTTATATCTTTAATAAAGAAGCAGATTTTTGTGGAAGTGCGACTTTTGCTGACCCATTCGGAGAGAAAATTTGGGCTGGGACTTTTTGGGGAGGACTGACTTTGTTTGAAACAAGTTCCAGTAAAAAAATAAGAGAAATAGATAAAACAGGAATGCCTGAATGTGAATTACATAGAATGACGAAAAGGAAAATAAAAAATTATGATCAGGAAAACTATTCTTATAAAAATGTGAAAAGCTTATATGTTGATTGGAAAAATAATTTTTTATATGTTTACAAATGGGGAGACTTCTTCGAGGTATGGGATTTAAAACATGAAAAATGTAATGTATTTATAGAGATGGATAGGGATGAAACTGCTGTGCAGGCCAATAAAATAGCTGTAAGTGCCGACGGAAAATACATAGTTTTTGGAACATCCATGCCATGGCTTAATATTTATGAAACAGGGAAGGACTGGGCGTGTAAATACCAAATAATAAAGAATAAAGGAAACTTACAGAAAATACAAAGAGTTCACAAGTTCCATCAGAAATCAAATCATTATGAAAATATGGTGTTGAGTGTTGAGTTTAGTCCGGATAATAAAGGAATGCTTACATCATTATGCGATGGAACTGTAAAGCTATGGAAGTTCCCGGAAAAAGAAAATGAGAACATATTAGAAGAATCGAAAATATTAAAATGTATTCCAGGACTAAAAACACAGGGAATAATTTTCAAGGATATACATCCAAAATCAGATATTTCAGATGAAGATATAGAATGTATAAAAATGTATGGTGGAATAACGGAATAGATATTATACATAAAAAATAACAGAATGCTCAAAAAATCAGCTCTTCAAACCGGATGAATCTTACATCGGTTTGAAGGGCTGTATAAGAATAAGGGGGGATTGCCGCTTCTGTTTCAGGCTTCGGAGAAAGCACGTTAGAAGCAACTCAGCGTCATTGGAAGGGGCTATTTAAAATAATGCTCCTTCAGAAAGGCAGCCTGTGCGTTGCCCGGAAAACGCTTGTCCATTTCATCTCTGAACGACTGGCGTACTTCTTCGCGCTCTTCATAATTGCCAGCTTTATCTAATTCACGTTGAAATCGCTCCTTGATAGAATAATCTTCATCTGAACCACTGAATAATTTGTTTAACATAATTTTTACCTCCTGATTAAAAAATGTAGTAAAGGTTTGATCTGGTTAAAGATTTTCCAGATGATAGGTCGCGATAATATATTCAACATTTTCGTCTGAATAGCCATATTTGTCGCGCATTCCATCAGCAAGATCCTGGGCTTTTTCACGCCAGCGTTCCCGTTCATCACTTGTACGGGAATTTGCTGCTTTGCGTACATATTTCTCTGCTTTTTCCTTGTACTTGTACCAGTCATCTGATCCATTTCTTAATGCCATAATAGTTTCCTCCTTGATTGAAAAATAGTTTGTCCGGGATTATCCGGAAGGTGTCGAGAAGATTTGCAATTGCTTTATCTCTGTAATTACATAGTATCCTACATTTGAAATTATGTCTAAGGTGTGTTTGGAGTTGAATTGCCCTTGACATCCTGGTGTGATTCGAGTTTATCCAACATAATACGCATACTTGTGTTGAGAGAAGTAATATTGGCTTTAAAAATAGCAAATTCGTTTGTGTATTGAGGATAATAGTTTGTACAATAGGATGCCAGAGGAATAATGAAATCATCGGTTTCTTTTATGTATTTTCGCATTCGTTCAAACGAAAAAGTATATAAATTGGTGCTATTGTGCAGCCTGTCACTTAATTTGATGAGAGCAGCACGGCTGTTTTTTTCTATTTTTTGAAAATAGATACTAAGTTCATAATCATTTAATCCGGATTTTTTAGTGAGTAATAAAATAATATCAAGAATATCCGGCGACAGATGATATTCGGTAATGAGTTCCTGGCCTTTTAAAGGAAGCTTATCACTACAGTCTTCGAGAATATCGTGCAATAAAGCAGCGGAGAGAATGGTGTCATCATCAATCCCATAATTAATAAGAGTGCTGCAGACTTTTAACGGATGGACGAAATAAGGAAGACCATCTTTTCGATACTGTCCTTCATGAAGACGCCGGGCTAAGGAAAGAGAGATTAAAGTCTGGTTTAAATTTTTTGCTACGGCAAATCCTTTGATAAACATGTAAGATTTGATATACTTTTCCGTATCCTTTTCATTAAAATGATCGTTTAGTTTGATGTTTTTTTGTTCTTTTTGCATGGCATAATCCTCCTTTTTGAAAGTTTATAGCACTTTTTTTTCAGAAGAAAAAGAGGAGATTTGAAACTGAATTGCCATTGTCAGATAGAAGAGATGATGATAGGGTGAATGTAAGTTAATTAGTTGTAAAATGGTTTAGATAATGGAGGAAAGCGTTATGAAATATGTGGTACTTGATTTAGAAATGAATGATGTTTCTGAAAGCTATAAAAAAGCGTGTAGATTATGTGGAAAAGAAACCATTGAAATAGGAGCTGTATTGTTAGATGAAAAGTATCGGGAAATAGGAAGTTTTGTTACGCTTGTAAAGCCGGAATTTAATACCAGAATTGAAAAAAGATATGAAAAGCTGACGGGGATCAAAACAGATATGATAGAAACAGCACCAGGATTTTGTGATGCATTAAATATGTTTTTTAGCTGGTGCAATAGTGTACAGGATAAAATTCAGATTATTCAATGGAGCGAAAATGATTATATTCAAATTTCCAGGGAAATCAAATTAAAAAGCTGTATGCTTACAAAAGAAAATGAAATGTACATAAGTGAAGAATGGTTGGATTTCCAGAAAGAATATGGACGAACACTGGGAGTTGACAGAAATATTTCTTTAAAAGATGCGGTTATGTTTGCAGGTGAAGAGTTTTTGGGACATCAACATGATGCACTTATAGATGCACGGAATACGGCAAAGTTGCTGGAAATTGTACGGAATGAAAAGAAATGTAACCAGGCGCTGAAAAATGTAATGGAGGCTTTAAGACCGAAAGAAGAGTTCTCGATGAAAGATTTCTTTGATTTTTCGTCATTGGGAGTATTTATTTAAGATATTACATATTGCTAAAAGAAATGTTCCATGCGGGAAAGCAGAGAACATTTCTTTTTAGAATAAATTGATTATTTCTGACCACGAAGTCTCTTCTCACGGATATCAGCAATGGCTGTATAAAGTACATCGGATGAAGAGTTAAGTCCTGTCTCGCAGGAATCCTGGATAACTCCGATGATGAATCCTACACCGACTGCCTGCATGGCAACATCATTTGGAACACCGAAGAGACTGCAGGCCATAGGAATCAGTAATAAGGAACCGCCGGCAACTCCGGAAGCACCTGCGGCACTTAAGGCAGCCAGTACACAAAGTACGATCGATGTAAGGAAGTCTACATGTATACCCAGTGTGTGTGCGGTAGATAATGCCATAACCGAGATTGTAATAGCAGCACCTGCCATGTTGATGGTTGCTCCAAGTGGGATGGAGATAGAGTATGTATCTTCATCCAGTCCGAGTTTTTTACAAAGCTCCATGTTAACCGGAATATTGGCAGCAGAACTTCTGGTGAAGAATGCTGTGATAAAGCTTTCTTTCAGACAGGTAAATACCAGCGGGTAAGGATTCTGTCTTGTGAAAATGAATACAATAATAGGATTGATAATGAAGATGACAACTGCCATACTTCCTACCAGTACCAGGATCAGTTTTCCATAAGAAAGTAATGCATCGAGTCCCTGTTCGGAAATAGTTGTAAAGATCAGTCCCATGATACCAAATGGCGCACAGCTGATGATCCACTGAACAGCCGTAGCCGTAGCATCGGAAATGTTCTCAAGTGCGTCTTTTGTTCCCTGATTCGCATGCTTTAATGCGATTCCGAAGATAACAGCCCAGAAAAGAATACCGATGTAATTAGCATTAACGATGGAATCAACCGGGTTCTTAACGAGATTGTTCAAAAGATTGGTCAGCACTTCTGCGATTCCACTTGGAGGTGTGATATCAGTAGAAGAGGCTGAATCTGTAAATGTCAGTGTTACAGGGAACAACCTGCAAGCGATAACTGCAATAAATGCTGAGACAAGGTTACCGACCATGTACAGGATGATGATGAATTTTAAATTGGTCTTCTGACCGGACTTCATGTGACAGAGTGCACTCATAACCAGGAAGAATACCAGAAGTGGGGCGATACCTTTTAATGCTCCGACGAACATGGTTCCAAGGATTGAGATTACGGATGCCTGAGGAACAACAAGACCAAGGATCAGTCCGATGATCAGGCCGCAGATGATTCGTTTGATCAGGCTGATGCTGTTCCATTTTTTGATTAAATTTTTCATTGTTTCTTTTGGCAGGAGTGATGATGGCAGAATACTGTGGGATTTGTAGACTGTGAATCAGGATTCCTGCACCCCTCTCTTTCGTTTTTTACTTTCACAAGCATAAATAAAATTATACACGATAGAATTATGAAAGTAAATGATAATTTTGGTATAAAATGCCAATAATAACGCGAAATAAATGTGAAAAACTTGTCAAAATAAACAAAAAATAAACAATTAAAGGTTGTATATAGCAAATAAGAGTGCTATAATAACATCTGTTAGTACGAGATTGCCATCTGGGGAGATGGTATGTTTTTGGGAGGTTATATAATATGCAATTGAATAATGATGGTCTGATGTGGGCACTGGTAAAGGAAAAACCTGAGGAAGGACTCTGGATGAAGAGAGTACCGATTCCGGAAGTAGGACCAAATGATGTGAAGATCAAGATTCACAAGACAGCAATCTGCGGAACAGATGTACATATTTATCAGTGGAACGACTGGGCACAGCATACGATTCCGGTTGGCCTTACAGCAGGACACGAGTACGTTGGAGAAATCGTAGAAAAAGGAGAAGGCGTACAGGGATTTAAGATCGGGGATCTGGTATCCGGAGAAGGACACATTACATGCGGAAAATGCCGTAACTGTCTGGAAGGACACAAAGAGAACTGTAAAGATGCAAAAGGTGTTGGAGTAAACCGTAACGGAGCATTTGCAGAATATCTGGTAATTCCATCAAGTAATGTATGGCCATGCAATCCGAATATTCCGGAAGAAATGTATGCAATCTTCGATCCATTTGGAAATGCAACACATACCGCACTTTCTTTTGATGCGCTCGGAGAAGATGTGCTGATCGCAGGAGCAGGTCCGATTGGATGTATGGCAGCTGCAATCGTAAAATTCTCAGGAGCAAGACATGTTGTGGTAACAGATATGAATCCATACAGACTGGAACTTGCTAAGAAGCTGGGAGCAACAAGAACTGTAAACTTAAAAGAAGAAAAGCTGACAGACGTCATGAAACAAATCGGAATGACAGAAGGATTCGACGTAGGACTTGAAATGTCCGGATCACAGATCGCACTGGATGATATGATCCACAATATGAAGCATGGCGGACATATTGCACTGTTGGGATTACAGAGAACAGATGCAAAAGTAGACCTTGAGACAGTGATTTTTAACGGATTACACCTGAAGGGGATCTATGGACGTAAAGTATGGGATACCTGGTATAAGATGTCTACCATGTTACAGTCAGGTCTGGATATCTCAGATATCATTACACATCATTTTGATATCAAAGATTATGAAAAGGGATTTGAGGCAATGATCTCAGGAAATTCAGGAAAAGTAATTCTTGACTGGGCACATGTTAATGACTAAATAGAAATTGAGAGGTTAAGAAAATGGCACGTAAAGATGATATTTTAAGCATTTACACAAAAGAAGTAGAAGGAATCAAAGAAGCAGGGCTTTTTAAAGGAGAGGCACCATTTGTATCTCCTCAGGGAGCAAGAGTGAAGATGGAAGACGGAAGAGAGCTTCTGTGCATGTGTGCGAATAACTACCTTGGACTTGGGGATAACCCGAGACTGATCGAGGCCGCTAAGAGAACATATGATGAAAAAGGATATGGAGTTGCATCTGTACGTTTCATCTGTGGAACACAGGATATTCATAAGAAACTGGAAAAGAAGATCTCAGGATTCTTAGGAACAGATGATACGATCCTTTATTCTTCATGTTTTGATGCAAATGGTGGATTATTTGAGACAATCCTGACAGCAGAAGATGCAGTCATCAGTGATGAACTGAACCATGCATCTATCATTGACGGAGTGCGTCTGTGTAAGGCAAAACGTTTCCGCTATAAGAATAACGATATGGAAGATCTGGAAGCAAAATTAAAAGAAGCAGATGAGGCCGGAGCAAGAATCAAACTGATCGCTACAGATGGTGTATTTTCAATGGATGGAATTATCTGTAACTTAAAAGGCGTATGTGATCTGGCTGATAAGTACAATGCACTTGTGATGGTTGATGACAGTCATGCAGTTGGATTCGTAGGAAAGACAGGCCGTGGAACAGCAGAATACTGCGGAGTTGAAGGACGCGTGGATATCATCACAGGAACACTGGGAAAAGCACTCGGAGGAGCATCAGGCGGATATACATCCGGACGTAAAGAAATCATTGACCTGTTAAGACAGAGAAGCCGTCCGTACCTGTTCTCTAACTCTCTGGCACCAGCAATTGCCGGAGCAAGCCTTGAGCTTTTTGATATGTTAGAGGAGAGCACAGAGCTTCGTGACCATCTGGAAGAAGTAACTGCATATTACAGAAAACAGCTGGTAGACAACGGATTTGACATTATCCCGGGAACACATCCATGCGTACCTGTTATGCTCTATGATGAGAAGACAGCAGCAGAATTTGCAAAACGCATGATGGAAAAAGGTGTGTATGTAGTAGCATTCTCTTATCCGGTTGTACCAAAGGGAAAAGCAAGAATCCGTACACAGGTATGTGCAAGTCATACAAAAGAAGACATTGATTTTATCGTAAAATGCTTCATTGAAGTAAGAGAAGAGATGGGATTGAATAAATAATAATCGAAACAAATAATGAGAAAAAATGGTACGTAACATTTGAGAAAAGTGGTGCGTACCATTTTATATTTTGTGATATACTAAAAACAGCGCGAATTGCTTTCGCATTCTGCGTGAATGCGAAAGAAGATGCAGGCGTTATGACCTGTAAACTGCAGGGATCGTAGCCGGCATTTTCCAGAGACGTGAAAGGAGAGACTGAAAAATGGAAAGAAAAAACGCATGGAAGACATACAACGCTTCGCAGTTAGAAGAACTGGAGCAGATTAACAATCGTTATAAAATGTGTCTGGACACAGGAAAGACGGAAAGAGAGTGCATCCGTCTGGCTGTAAAAGAGATTGAGAAAAAAGGTTATAAAGATCTGAAAGATGTGAAAGGCGGACTGAAAGCCGGAGATAAGGTATATGCGGTATGCATGGGAAAAAGTATCGCAATGTTCCAGATCGGAAAAGAGCCACTGGAAAACGGTATGAACATTCTTGGAGCACATATCGATTCACCAAGAATTGATGTAAAACAGAATCCATTATATGAAAATGAAGAGCTTGCATATCTGGATACACATTATTACGGCGGCATCAAAAAGTATCAGTGGGTAACACTTCCACTGGCACTTCACGGTGTGATCGCAAAGACAGACGGGACAATCCAGGAGGTAAATATCGGAGAAAAAGAAGATGATCCGGTATTCGTAGTGACAGACCTTCTGATCCATCTTGCCGGAAAGCAGATGGAAAAGAAAGCAAGCGTGGTAATCGAAGGAGAAAAATTAGATCTCCTGATCGGAAGTCGTCCGCTTGCAAAAGAAGAGGGGCTGGATGAAAGCGAAAAAGAAGCTGTAAAAGCTAATGTTATGAAGATTTTAACAGATTATTATGACATAGACGAAGAAGATTTCCTTTCAGCAGAACTGGAAATCGTACCGGCAGGAAAAGCCAGAGACTGCGGAATAGACAGAAGTATGGTGCTTGCTTATGGACAGGATGACAGAGTATGTGCATTTACCTCATTATTTGCCATGCTGGATGTAGAAGAGGTAGAACGTACTTCCTGCTGTATTCTGGTAGACAAAGAAGAGATCGGAAGTGTAGGAGCGACAGGTATGCATTCAAGATTTTTTGAAAATGTGGTGGCAGAGCTTGTTGTATTAACAGATGGAGAATCTGAACTAAAAGTACGCCGTGCACTACAGAATTCTAGAATGTTGTCGTCAGATGTAAGTGCTGCGTATGATCCGATGTATGCAGAAGCATTCGAAAAGAGAAGTGCGGCATTTTTCGGAAAAGGTCTGGTATTTAATAAATTTACTGGATCTAGAGGTAAGAGTGGATCCAACGATGCAAATGCGGAATATCTGGCAAAGATACGCCGTGCAATGAATGCAGAAGATGTCGCATATCAGTTCGCGGAACTTGGAAAAGTCGATATTGGTGGCGGCGGAACGATTGCTTATATTATGGCAAATTATGGTATGGAAGTCATCGACAGCGGGGTAGCCGTGATGAGTATGCATGCTCCTTGGGAGGTTACAAGCAAAGCGGATGTCTACGAGGCATACAGAGGATACAAGTCGTTTTTGCGTAACATTTAGAAGATAGAGTCGGATAACTGCACGGAAATGTATTTGATTTTAGACAATTGTGCAGATTGACTGAAACAAAGGGGAAAAATCGGCAGATTTATTGGTGAAAGTCTTGACGAAAACTGGTAAAAACAGTAAAATATGAAGTGCGACTTAGAAAATTTAGTTTTAGGAGGTCATGACAAATGGCAAAATGGGTTTATATGTTTACAGAAGGTAACGCAACCATGAGAAACCTTCTTGGTGGAAAAGGCGCTAACCTTGCTGAAATGACAAACTTAGGTCTTCCAGTACCACAGGGATTTACTGTAACAACAGAAGCTTGTACACAGTACTACGAAGACGGCAGACAGATCAATGACGAGATTATGGGTCAGATCATGGAAGCCATCGATAAAATGGAAGGAATCACAGGAAAGAAATTCGGAGATAAGAAGAATCCGCTTCTCGTTTCAGTTCGTTCTGGAGCAAGAGCTTCTATGCCTGGTATGATGGATACAATCCTGAACCTTGGATTAAATGAAGAAGTAGTTGAAACACTTGCTGAAGCTTCAGGAAATCCTCGTTGGGCTTGGGACTGCTACAGAAGATTCATCCAGATGTTCTCTGACGTAGTTATGGAAGTTGGAAAGAAATACTTCGAAGAGCTGATCGACAAGATGAAAGCTGACAGAGGTGTTAAGCAGGACGTTGAACTTACTGCTGAAGATCTGAAAGAACTGGCTAACCAGTTTAAAGCAGAATACAAAGAAAAAATTGGTGCTGATTTCCCATCTGATCCGAAGGAACAGTTAATGGAAGCAGTAAAAGCTGTATTCCGTTCATGGGACAACCCAAGAGCTAACGTATATCGTCGTGACAATGATATCCCTTATTCATGGGGAACAGCTGTTAACGTACAGATGATGGCATTTGGTAACATGGGAGATGACTGTGGTACAGGTGTTGCGTTTACTCGTGACCCAGCTACAGGAGAGAACGGTCTGTTCGGAGAATTCCTTACAAATGCACAGGGAGAAGACGTAGTTGCCGGTGTTCGTACACCAATGCACATTTCAGAAATGGAAGAAAAATTCCCAGAAGCATTCGTACAGTTCAAACAGGTTTGTGAAACTCTTGAAAAACACTATAGAGATATGCAGGACATGGAGTTTACTGTAGAGCATGGTAAACTGTACATGTTACAGACACGTAATGGTAAGAGAACAGCTAAGGCTGCTCTGAAGATCGCTTGTGATCTTGTTGATGAAGGAATGAGAACAGAGGAAGAGGCTGTTGCAATGATCGACCCTCGTAACCTTGACTCTCTGCTTCACCCACAGTTCGATGCAAAAGCACTGAAAGAGGCTACACCACTTGCTAAAGCACTTGGAGCATCTCCAGGAGCTGCTTGCGGTAAGATCGTATTCACAGCTGATGACGCTGTTGAATGGGCTGCAAGAGGAGAAAAAGTTGTTCTTGTACGTCTTGAGACATCACCAGAAGATATCACAGGTATGAAGTCTGCTCAGGGTATCCTGACAGTTCGTGGTGGTATGACATCTCACGCAGCCGTAGTTGCTCGTGGTATGGGTACATGCTGTGTATCTGGTTGCGGTGACATCGCAATGGACGAAGCTAATAAGAAATTTACACTTGCTGGTAAAGAATATCATGAAGGAGACTGCATCTCACTTGATGGTTCTACTGGTAATATCTATGATGGTATCATCCCAACAGTTGATGCAACAATCGCTGGTGAATTCGGAAGAATCATGGGATGGGCTGACAAATACAGAACTATGAAAGTTCGTACAAACGCTGATACACCATCTGACGCTGTTAAAGCTCGTGAGCTTGGTGCAGAAGGTATCGGACTTTGCCGTACAGAGCATATGTTCTTCGAAGGAAACAGAATTGATGCATTCCGTGAAATGATCTGCTCTGAGACAGAAGAAGAAAGAGAAGCAGCACTTGCTAAGATTCTTCCAGAACAGCAGGGAGACTTCGAAAAACTGTATGAAGCACTGGAAGGTAACCCGGTTACTATCCGTTTCCTTGATCCACCGCTTCATGAGTTCGTTCCTACAGAAGAGGAAGACATTAAGAAACTTGCTGACGCTCAGGGTAAAACTGTTGAGCAGATCAAGACAATCATCGACAGCCTTCATGAGTTCAACCCAATGATGGGACACCGTGGATGCCGTCTTGCAGTAACATATCCAGAGATTGCTAAGATGCAGACAAGCGCTGTTATCCGTGCAGCAATCAATGTAAAGAAAGCTCACCCAGACTGGAACGTAAAACCAGAGATCATGATCCCACTCGTTGGAGACATCAAAGAGCTTAAATATGTTAAGAAATTCGTAGTAGAGACAGCAGACGCTGAGATCGCAGCAGCAGGCAGCGACCTTGAGTACGAAGTTGGAACAATGATCGAGATCCCAAGAGCAGCTCTTACAGCTGATCAGATCGCTTCAGAAGCTGACTTCTTCTGCTTCGGTACAAACGACTTAACACAGATGACATACGGATTCTCTCGTGACGATGCTGGTAAGTTCTTAGACGCTTACTATGATGCTAAGATCTTCGAGAACGATCCATTTGCTAAGCTTGACCAGACAGGTGTTGGTAAATTAATGGAAATGGCTATCGAATTAGGTAAGCCAGTTAATCCAAACCTTCACGTTGGTATCTGTGGAGAGCACGGTGGAGATCCATCTTCAGTTGAATTCTGCAACAAGATCGGTCTTGACTATGTATCTTGCTCACCATTCCGTGTACCAATCGCTCGTCTTGCAGCAGCACAGGCAGCAATTGCTCAGAAGAATGCATAATTAGTTCTTAAGGACTGATAGAGAGCATAATTAGCTTATATAAGCCCCTTACATCGATTATGATGTGAGGGGTTTTTTAGTAGATGCCAAAGTATCTGTATATGAGTGAAAAATATATAGATACTTATTTTTTATATGTTATTATAGACGTATAAAGTGAGGGTGAATAAAAAAGGAGGCGATGTGATAGTGGGTGTATTAGATTTATTTAGAAAAAATAAAAATGATGAGCAGACAAAATGGGATAAAATGTGGGAATTGTGGGCGGAAGAACAAGCAGAATCGCCGTATGCAGAATTGATGACTTATCAAAGTGAAATTGATAATGGGGGACATGATCAATATTTTTTCAATATGGAAAATACAGGTGATCTGCAAAAAGAGATGAAAGTTTTAGATGCTGTTTTGCTGGAAAAGCTAAAGGACAATCTTCATGATGCATATAAAGCATACTTAGTGATAAGTGAGAAGGAGGATGATGAAAAGGCTGAAAATATAATAGAACAGTGTGATGATATATTTTATGAGAATGAAGATGAAGTGAATGATATATTGGAACGGTATGCTGATAAATTTTGAAAAATCATAATAGGAAGGTCAGGAGAAAGAAATGAACGATAAATGGCTTGATTTTGCAATCCGTATTCAAAGCATAGCACAGGCGGGGATTCAATACGGAAAAGATCAATATGATAAGGAACGTTATGAGGAGTTAAGAAAAATCGCAGCGGAAATGATCTCTGAAAAAACAGATATTTCAGTGGAAAAGGTTTATGACTTGTTTTGTAATGAGACAGGATATCAGACGCCGAAAGTAGATACAAGAGCTGCGGTGTTCATGGATGATAAAATTCTTCTTGTACATGAGAATAATGGAACCTGGTCACTGCCGGGTGGATGGTGTGATGTGGATCAATCTATTGCATCGAATACAGAGAAGGAAGTAAAAGAAGAAGCGGGATTTACTGTGAAAGCAGAAAAACTGATTGCTGTGCAGGACTGGAGAAAACATAATGTGACAAACTACGCTTATGGTGTTGTGAAAGCATTTGTTATGTGCCGGTACGAGAGTGGAAATTTTGAAAAAAATATTGAGACAACGGAGATTGCGTTCTTCGGAAAGGATGAAATACCGGATCATCTTGCAGTTGAAAAATGCACACGGGAACAGATTATAATGTGCTTTGAAGCATATGAAAAACCGGAGATGTCGACGTTATTTGATTAGTGTGTGTCTGAAAAATGCTTTCTGCAAGATAGCTCTTCCACAAATTGGAGGATGTAGATTGCGGGAATGTTTTTCAGACACATTTTATGATGAATCATATAATTGTTTGTGATATAATAGTTAGTGAAAACTAACTTGTTTTTGATGCCAAAGTATGAAAGAAGGAATTGGATATGAAATTTCAAGCAATGGGAGATCCACAAAATCCGGTGATACTATTTTTCCATGCCATGGGTGTGACGGGCGAAAGCAGCTTCAGGGTGGCGGAATATTTGAAAGAGAAGTATTTCTGCGTGATGCCGACATCGACGGTATATTGTCCGGGGCAGAATTATATAAGCAAGCAGGGAGAAATTCATCAGGTAGAAGATTATCTCCGTAAGAAGGGTATAGAGAAAATAGCACTTGTAGTTGCTTCGTCGATCGGGGCAGATCTGGGGCTTGCATTCCTTGCTCAGACAAAAATTTCGGTTGAACATACCTTCTTCGATGGCGGGCAGTTTGCACAGATTTCAAAGCCGGTAAGAAAAATAATGGTTCCGTTTTTGTATCTGGCAATTAAGAGTCTTTACTGGACGAAGGGAGCGACTCTTGGGAAAATTATGTGGTACAGTGATGAACGTATAAAACCGTATTTTATACAGGCAGGCAAGAATCTGCGTTATAAGAATCTGCAGAGACAGATGACGGACAGTCTGGAAGATAAGGAATTTCCTGAGCTGTCTGAGAAAATCCAAAGAACAATTTTCTTCGAATTCGGAAGTATAGAGGAGCATTATAAGTATCGTGAGGCTGTAAAAAAAGCATATCCATACGGTAATTTCCCGGTATTGGAAAATCACAACCATATGCAGATGCAGATACTTGATCCCAAAGAATTTGCAGCAATGTTGGATTCGATTATCTGTACGGGAAAGATTATGCAGGGAGAAGAATAATCATGAAAAAGCAGTTTTTTGAAACTGAAAAAGACGGTTTCTATGGAATCTATTATGAAAATCCAAAAGTTTCAGACTGTGCAGTCATTGGATTATTCGGAGATGATCCTAATGATTACATGGCAAAATGTGGTGCCAGATGGCTATGTGATTTATATAAAGATATATATGATTAATGTATATAGAGGATAAAAATAATGTAGAAATATACATGGAGCATTTTGTGTGGTAGTATGTAGAAAGAATAGTATTGGAAAGCACTTTGAACTTGTGAGAGTATAGAAGGATGAAAGGATAGCAGGATATGATTAGAGAATTACAAAAATCAGATATAAATAAAGTTGCAGATATATGGCTGGATACAAATATAAAGGCACATTATTTTATTCCTGCTCAATATTGGAAAAGTAATTTTGAATTAGTAAAAGAACTGCTATTACAGGCAACTGTTTATGTCTATGAGGATAATCAAGAAATACAAGGATTTATAGGGCTGAATGGTGAGTATATTGAGGGCATTTTTGTTTCTGATGAAAAGCAATCGCAGGGGATAGGTAAAATCCTGTTGAATTATGCAAAGGATAAAAGAAGCAAATTAATTTTGAACGTATACACAAAAAATACACGGGCGATATCTTTTTATCAAAGAGAAGGCTTTGAGGTTCAGCATAGTGGCTTGGATAAGGATACTGGTGAAAAAGATTTTGTGATGTCATGGAGCAGAAATTTATCGTTGCAAAGACTTCGCTAAATTCCAGTTTGCCGAAATATCTTTCTAACTTTCCCTATTTTACAGGCTTTTTAGCCTATTCCTTAGTGAAATGATATGTATTTTCCCTTATTTTTGCCCTTATGAGATAATCGTAAGGGAAATAAGGGAAAGTTTTATTTAGTCATTGCCTGCCACTTTATCAAGTAACC
>NZ_CDRRQK010000026.1:0-40701 GCF_977044405.1 Dorea sp. | reverse complement strand
CCTTAGTAAAGTCGTACTGCCTTAGAACTTCTGCATCGTGACATCTAGCAGCAAATAGGATACCAGCGCTTTCTCATGGACCGGGATGCCACAATGAAACAGTGTATTAAACACCAACATCCTCACTCCAAAACCGCTTTAATTCTCCCCTTATTCCCTCACTATTGCAAACTTTATAATCCTCCCATTCCCTTGGGAACACATTCTGACACTGTCGTTCCATAAAGCGGTCATCCAGTAATACAATGACGCCTCTGTCCTGATCCGTGCGGATTACTCTGCCTGCTGACTGCAGTACTTTATTCATTCCCGGATAGAGATAGGCATAATCAAATCCATTCAACCCCTGATTGTCAAAATAGTATTTTAAAAGTTCTCTCTCCAGGCACACCTGCGGAAGCCCAGTTCCTATAATCATCGCCCCTATCAGTTTATCTTCTGTCAGGTCAATTCCTTCGGAAAAGATACCTCCCATTACACAAAAGCCGATCAGACTATGGTCTTTCACTATTTCAAATCTTTCCAGAAATTCTTCTCTTTCCTGTTCTGTCATATACTGGGATTGTACGAGTACTTCTATCTCCCCGGTAACATATCCTCCTGTTGTATCTGTCTTCGTCCATCCGTTGGACATTGATTCCTTTTCCTGTACATCGCTTTGATTACAGAATTCTTCGTATACGTCCTCCATGAACCGGTAAGATGGAAAGAAAGCAATATAATTTCCACTTTTTGCCATTGTTATCTTCCGGATATAGGATGCATATTTCTGATACATTTCAGGTCCCCGTCTTGTATATTTTGTACTGACATCATTTCCCAGCAGAAGGAGTCTTTTCTTCTGCTCAAACGGCGACTCTGCATAGATGGCATAGTCATCTTTCGCGGTTGATAAAAGCCTCTTATAATAATTAATCGGAAGAAATGTAGCAGAAAACAGTATCGTGCTATTTCCCTTTCCCATATATTCCTGCAGACATGCTGCCGGATTGACGCAAAAGAGATGAATATAAAAATCCCCCGCTTCATTTAACTCGGAATAGATCAGGTAATTCCCATCCAGACGTTCATGGATATACAGAAAATTCCGGATCGTAAAATAAAATTCCAGCACTTCTTTTCTGACATTCTCATCCTTGCAATCTTCCAGATAATCCTCAAGCTCCGTCATAAGTGTCAGAAGCTTCACATAAATGTGTGATACGCTGTTTAAAATCTGGCATCCGTCACACTCTCTTTTTAACGCAAGCAGAATCTTATTGCAGCTTTCAAGGGAAGACTCAAGTTTTGGTTCTCCGGCCTTTACCAGTCTTTTTATTTTCAGGAAATCTTCTTTACAGATACTGGTGCTGTACATCGTTCTTCCACGTTCTACCAGATTATGTGCCTCATCAATCAAAAACAGATACTCACCCTTTACACCATCTCCGAAGAAACGTTTCAAATGTGCATTCGGATCAAATACATAATTATAATCGCAGATGACAGCATCTACCCACTGTGATACATCCAAAGCCATTTCAAACGGGCAGACCTTCCATTTTTCTGCCTGTGCTTCCAGTATCTCTCTGCTCATATGGTCTGTTGTAGTGATCAGTTCATAGACCGCATCATTTACCCTGTCAAAATGTCCTTTTGCATATGGACATGCATCCGGATTACAAACCACCTCATCACAAAAACATATTTTTTCTTTTGCTGTCAGTGTAATTTCTTTCATACGCAGATTCTGCTCCCGGAGTGTTTCAAATGCCTGGCTTGCAACCGTTCTTGTAATCGTCTTCGCTGTCAGATAGAAGATTTTTTCTCCCAGTTCTTCTCCTACAGCTTTTACCGCCGGAAATACTGTTGCCATCGTTTTTCCCACACCGGTCGGTGCCTGGATGAAAAGTTTTTTCTTTCTGAGAATGGTCCGGTACACGGACGCTACCAGGTTTCGCTGTCCTTCCCGGTAATCAAATGGAAATTCTATAGACTTAATGGATGCATTTCTCTTTTTTCTCCATTCCATCTGATAGCGAGCCCATTTTTCATATTCCGATACCAGTTCTTTGAACCATATTTTCAATTCTTCCTTTGTATATAACTGCTGAAAACGCTTGATTTCTTCCGTATCCAGGTTACAATATGTCATCTGAACACCAATCTCGTCCAGATCTTTTTGTTCCGCATAGATATAAGCATAACACTTTGCCTGTGCGAGATGTAAAAGCTGTGGTTCTTCCAGACGTTTCAAATCCTTAAATACACCTTTGATCTCATCGACCACAACTCTTTTGGGTAATTCTATGATTCCATCTGCTCTTCCTTCCACCGACAATACAAAATCCTCACACGGTACTTCATATTTTAATGCAACTTCTGCACGGTATTCCGCTCCCATCTGACGCTGGATCTTTCTATGTATCCTGCTCCCCTGCTGCATGGCATCTTTATCTGCCCCGCCTGTCCGGTTGTCAATATCCCCATGCCTTAATATGAATTCTACCAGATTCCGCACTGATATGCGGATACACGACTGTTCCAGATTCATGCCGCATCCTCCTGTCTTCTTTTTTATCTTCTTTCGCTATTTTCAGCCACAATCACCTGCCGGCCTTCCAGTTCGTGCTCTTCAGACCGGATCGATCACTAATACTTCTATTTACTGTCTTTGCCGCAGAATCTCCTCATACATCGGCTGAATTGCTCCTGTCATCCCTGCGATTACATCAATCACGGTCACGATATCTTTTTCCCTGTTTTTCTGATATGCATGATAGCTCCCCTGGATACAAAAACTTAACATCACGTTCAGTGTGGTATGCTCTGCAAGATCCGGGTATTTTTCAAAGATCATCTGTTTAATACTGCACTCGATGCTGTCCGCAAAATGATTCGCCTGACTTCCCGAGAACAGAATCGCCGTCAGAGAATTCTGAGACACATATGCCATCAGAAGTTCTTTTGCAAATTCTGCCGGATGTTCCAGCAGGTATTCCGGATGCTGTATACTTTTTGCAATAGACTCTACAACTTCTGCCTCCATTGCATCTGACAGATCATAGATATCTTTGTAATGTGCATAAAACGTTGACTTATTAATCCTGGCGCTTTCACATAATTCCTTCACCGTAATCTTTTCCAGTGCTTTCTTTGACCGCAATTCAATGAATGCATTTTTAATTCCCCGTTCCGTTTTTTCAATTCTCAGATCCATGTACATTTCCTCTTTTTATCCGACTTTTTCCGCAATCCGTCGTTTATCCATCCATTCGTTGATTTTGTTGGTGGATTGCGTATCCCTTTTTACTTATAATAGCATTATAAATCACAAAAACAACTACTGTCCATTATCTTTTAGCAGATAGTTGATTATTTTATGTTACTGTTCACAGATGGGGATCTTCCAAAGTGGCGCGTATAGATTGCAGAAATGATTTTTCAGACACACTCTGGGAACTGTGAACCGTAATATATATTTTTTAGGAGGATATTATGGATTTTTATGGATTTTACACAGGAAAAATGTTTGACGCCTATGAATTTCTCGGCGCGCACCCAGATAAGGACGGAACAACCTTCCGTACCTTTGCACCTGCCGCATCACGTATTACAGTTATTGGGGAATTTAACGACTGGCAGGAATGGGAACTGAACAAATCTTATGATGGGAACTTCTGGGAATGCTATGCAAAGGGAGCAAAACCTGGCATGATGTATAAATACCGCATTTACAGACAGGACGGAGCCTGCGTAGAACACTGCGATCCTTATGGATTCGGAATGGAACTGCGCCCAAACTTTGCTTCTATTATCCGTGACCTGTCCCACTACAAGTTCAAAGACAGCAAATGGATGCAGAAGCGTTCCGTATGTAAAGACAAGCCACTGAACATCTACGAGCTTCATTTTGGATCATTTAAGAAACCTTCCGAAAAGGCAGATGACTGGTATACTTATGTGGAAATGATCGACATCCTTATTCCTTATCTTAAAGAAAATGATTATAACTATATTGAGATCATGCCTCTTAGCGAACATCCATGTGATGAATCCTGGGGATATCAGAACACCGGATTTTTCAGTCCGACAGCCCGCTATGGAACTGCCGAAGATCTGATGAAATTCATCGATGCCTGCCACAAAAATGACATCGGCGTAATCATGGACTTTGTCCCGGTACATTTTGCAATCGATCATTATGCACTTGCTGATTATGACGGCACCGCTCTGTATGAATATCCACACCAGGATGTTGGTGTCAGCGAATGGGGAAGCTGCAACTTTATGCACTCCAGAGGAGAAGTACGAAGCTTTCTGCAGTCCGCTGCCAATTACTGGTTAAGCGTATATCATGTAGACGGAATCCGCATGGATGCGATCAGCCGTATCATCTACTGGCAGGGCGAACCGGCAAGAGGAGTCAACAATAATGCTGTAGACTTCATCCGCGAAATGAACCGTGGTTTAAAATCACTTCATCCGACAGCTATGCTCTCCGCCGAAGACTCCACTTCATTTGAAGGTGTTACAAAACCGGTAGATCAGGGCGGACTTGGTTTTGATTATAAATGGGACATGGGCTGGATGAATGACACATTAGATTATTTCCGTACTGCCCCGGAATACAGAAGTCGTGATTATCATAAGCTTACATTTTCTATGATGTATTATTATAATGATGATTTCCTGCTTCCACTTTCTCATGACGAAGTTGTACATGGAAAGGCAACTATCGCACAGAAAATGAGCGGAGACTATGAAGATAAATTCCCACAGGCACGTGCTTTTTACATGTATATGTATGCACATCCGGGAAAGAAACTTAATTTCATGGGAAATGAGATTGCACAGATAAGAGAATGGGATGAAAAGCGCGAACAGGACTGGGATATCTTAAAATATCCAATCCACGATGCATTCCATCATTTTATGCAGAAATTGAACCATCTGTACATGACCCATCCTGCTTTATCTGCACTGGATTATGAAAATGCCGGATTCCACTGGCTCGACTGTCATCAGGAAGAACGCTGCATCTACGCAATCGAAAGAACCGATGGAAAAGAGCGGATTGCTGCTGTGTTTAACTTTTCTGATGAAGTACAGAAAAAGTATGAACTTCCGGTCGAAGATGCAAAAGAGCTTGAATTGATCCTTACCAGTGATGATGCTGTCTATGGGGGATCTAAGAAGTATACAAAGAAAAAGATAAAAGTTACAGGAGATACCGTATCACTTGATTTGCCGGCATATTCCGCAGCATACTATCTAATTCATTAAATTGGTGTTGAACTAAGTCGCTCCGCGACGACCTAGAAAGGTTGTTGCGGAGCGACTTAGTTCAACACCAATTTACTTTTTCTTCTTCGGCACCACATGTATCGCCCCGCCTTCGAGTTCCTCAAGAGCTTCCCCGATTCCTTCATTGTAAGTCGGATGCGAACGCATTCCTTTTAACATCTGTTCTGCCGTCAGTCCATTTGTAATTGCAGTTACGAATTCCCCGATCATGTCTGTTGCTCTTGCACACATCATCTGGGCTCCCAGGATCTTACCGGTTGATTCTTCTGCCACAACCTTGATAAATCCGCGTTCTTCCTGTGTAATAATAGATTTACCATTGGCACTCATAATAAACTTGCCACATTTTACTGCGATTTTCTTTTCTTTTGCCTGGTCTTCTGTTATTCCTGCGGATGCGATTTCTGGATCTGTGTAGACACACCCCGGAACGATACTCAGATCTATCGACGGTTCTTTTCCGGCGAGCTTTTCGGCTACAACGATTCCCTGCGCACTTGCTGCGTGTGCAAGCTGTGCACCAAAGATCAGATCACCGATTGCATAGACTCCCGGGATACTGGATTCAAAGTTTTCGTTCACCAGCACACGTCCGCGTTCCATATCTGGTTTTACATTTTCTCCGAACAGGCCATCTGTATTCGGACAGCGTCCCACTGCACACAGCACGTACTCTGCTGTTACTTCCTGCTCCTTTTCTTTCTCTATATAATGGCAGGTACAGGTTTCGCCTTCTACCGTTACACCTTGTACTGCCGCAGAAGTATGAATATCTATCCCTCGCTTTTTCAGGATCATCTTCAGATTCTGACTGATCTCTTTATCCATATTCGGTACTAACTTTGGCATTGCTTCCAGGATTGTAATCTTGCATCCAAGGTTCGCGTATACTGTGGCAAATTCCACACTGATCACACCGCCTCCGATGATGATCAGACTCTTTGGAGCTTCTTTCATCGCAAAAAGTGCATCACTGGTCAGGACTCTTTCATTGTCCATTCCCGGGATTGGCAGTATCAGTGGTTTTGAACCACTGGCAAGGATAATATTTTCCCCTTCTATCACATCCACTGTACTCTCTGTTATTGTTAAATCTTCCTTACCTTCCGCTTTCTTCTGAATCCGCACCTTCTTCTCTTCCAGAAGCGTACCTTTTCCATTGTATACATCTACGCCATTTGCCTTCAGAAGCTGCTCGACTCCCTGCACCAGTTTGTCTGTTGTTTCTTCTTTATATGCAACAATTTTTCCGTAATCATATGTTACATCCGAAGCTGATACTCCGAACCGTTCTGCATCCTGCATTTCTCTGTATAACGAAGATGCATGGATCATTGCTTTCGCCGGGATACAACCACGGTTCAGGCAGGTTCCGCCCGCTCTTCGTTCTTCTATAATGGCCGTCTTAAGTCCGAGTTTTGCAGCTTTGATCGCAGCTACATATCCGCCCGGTCCGGCACCGATTACTATAACATCATATTTTCCGCTCATTTCATTTTCCTCCTGTAAAATCTGCATTTTTACAAGGTTTTTATCACATGTTCATTCACCAGTTCCATCTACAGAACCTGCCACTGGCAGCTTCTTCCGAACGCATGGCGATTCAAAATTGCACCTCATCTACAAGCCAGATAATATTGCATCTGCAAAATTATTCCATCTTTATAAATCTGACTCCCTAATCCACGCAATCACATCATTCATCATATGCTCAACGTTCTTATCCTTTGACCAGAATAATCCAAGCTGTACACACATAGTTTCTTTTCGGTATTTGATTCCTTTTAAGAACTTTGGAATTGCCTCTGCCAGTTCAATATTCAGCGCATCGGAATAGACTTCTACATCCTTGATCTTTCCTGCTTCTACCTGAAACTGCATAGTAATCCCGCCCCATGCAAATCTGTGACTCAGCTCGTACTGGAAGTCCAGTTTTCTTCCGTACAGCCATTTCCAGGATGAAAAATGTGCCTTCTTTTCTTCAACCTCATCTGTATCCAGATCTTCCATCTTCTTTTCTTCCGATTTCAGATTATAAACCTCTTCAAAAGATTCGCGAAGTGCCTTCTTTAACTCTTCCAGTGTCAGTTCCGGAAGATATTCCCTCAGATTTGTCACTCTGGATTTCACAGAATCCACACCTTTGGATTTCAACTTATCTTTGGATACGGTCAGATATCTGGACAGTGTTTCCATATTCACATCTACCATGATAGTTCCGTGGTGATAGCAGTGTTTTTCCTGTTCGTAAAATGCATTACCAGAAAATTTCTTTCCATCGATCAGGATGTCATTCCTTCCGGATTTTTCTGCCTTTAGTCCTAGCCGCCCCATTGCATTTATGATTACCTGCAATTGCTTTTCCAGACTGTACTCATCCTTATTTACCAGAAAAGTAAAGTTCAGATTGCCCAGATCATGATAGACTGCCCCGCCTCCGGAAAGTCTTCTTGCGAGATGTCCGTTCTCTTCTTCTAATTTTGTAACTTTACATTCTTTCCATGCGTTCTGGTTACGCCCGATTACAACGGTATTCTGATTCTGCCAGAGATACAAAATACACTCTTTATCCTCACAGTGGAGGAGTAAATACTCCTCCACTGCAAGATTCTTGTATGGGTTCACCTGATTGCTTTCTATATACGTAAGCTTTGTGACCATAATTGTTCCTCTCTTCAATTTTTACCAACACAGGTTTACCCCAAAACCCGTTTATCTCTTCCAGGTATTCTCAGATATGAAACCTGTTAACATTTCTTATCCTGTTAAAACTCGTAACGCAGATGTGGATGTCTTGCCGCATTGACTTCATCCAGCCTTGTAACCGGAGTTGTCACAGGCGCCTGATGTAATTTTTCAGGATCTGTCTCTGCCAGTTCGTATAACTTGCGGAATACTGCGATTGCATCATCCAGCGTCTCTTTCGATTCTGTCTCGGTCGGCTCTACCATCAATGCTTCATCCACGATCAGTGGGAAATACATTGTAGGCGGATGAATACCGTCATCCAGAAGTCCTTTTGCAATATCCATTGCCGAAATGCCTGTCTTCTTTTTCAGACCTGCAAGACTCATAACGAATTCATGCATACAGATTTCGTCATATGCCATCGGATACAAATCTTTTAATTTATTCATCATATAGTTGGCATTCAGTACTGCATTCTGACTTGCCTCCGGAATACCCTCTCTTCCGAGTGTCTTGATATAAGTCAGTGCTTTTACCACTACAAGGAAGTTACCGTAGAAGCTCTTCATCTCACCGATACTATTTTCCGGTTTCTCCAGATGTAATGTCTCTTCTCCTTCTACCAGATATGATGGTAAGAAATCAGACAACATTTCCTTACATCCAACCGGTCCGCTTCCCGGACCGCCGCCACCATGTGGTGTGGAGAATGTCTTATGAAGATTCAGATGGATCACATCAAATCCCATATCTCCAGGGCGTACCGTACCCATGACTGCATTTAAGTTTGCCCCATCATAATAGCAGAGGCCGCCACATTCATGAATGATATCCGTAATCTCCAGAATGTTCTTATCAAAGAGACCGACTGTGTTCGGATTGGTAAGCATCAATCCTGCTACATCATCTCCTGCTGCCTCTCTTAACTTTTCAATATCTACACCTCCATCCGGTGCAGACGGAATACTGACAACCTTATATCCTGCCATTGCCGCACTTGCCGGATTCGTTCCATGTGCAGAATCCGGTACCAGAATCTTTGTTCTCTTCTCATCATTTCTGCTCTCATGATAAGCTTTGATCAGAAGAAGTCCCGTAAATTCTCCGTGCGCTCCTGCTGCCGGCTGTAACGTCATACGATCCATTCCCGTGATCTCACAAAGGGAATTCTCAATCTCCCCGATAACCTCCAGACATCCCTGTACGGTATGCTCCGGCTGTAACGGGTGGATTTCTGTAAATCCTGGCAGTGAAGCCATATCTTCATTGATCTTCGGATTATACTTCATCGTACATGATCCAAGTGGATAGAACCCGTCATTCACTCCATGTGATTTCTTTGCAAGTTCTGTATAATGTCTGCTCAGTTCTCCTTCTGAAAGTTCAGGAAGATGAAGCGGCAATTCTCTTTTATCTTTTTCCTCAGGTAAATAAATCTCTACATCCGATGCCGGTAACAGATCACATCCTCTTCCCGGTCTGCTTTTTTCAAATACTAACATGCCGGCACCTCCTTTAAGATCCGGATCACCTGATCCATCTCTTCTTTTGTATTAACTTCCGTACAGCACCACAGAATATGATGCTCATCCAGTGGATATCCGCCAAGGATTCCCTTGTCTTCAAGTGCTTTTAATATCTGTTCTGCCGGTATTGCAGATTCTGTCACAAATTCATGGAAGAATTCTGCCTTGTTACAGATCTTATATCCTATTTTTTGCAGCTCTTCTGCAAGGTAATGTGCCTTAGAAGTGCAAAGTACCGCAGCCTGTCTGACACCTTCATTTCCCATTGTTGCAAGATAGACTCCGACTGCCAGTGCACAAAGTGCCTGGTTCGAACAGATATTGCTGGATGCTTTTTCTCTCCGGATATGCTGTTCTCTTGCCTGAAGTGTCAATACATATCCGGTCTTTCCGTTATGATCGACTGTCTCACCGACAATTCTTCCAGGAAGCTTTCTCATCATTGCTTCCTTACTTGCCATGAATCCGAGATAAGGACCTCCGAATCCAAGTGAAAGCCCAAGCGGCTGTCCTTCACCAACTGCCACATCTGCTCCATATTCTGCAGGAGTCTTTATCACTCCAAGTGAAATCGGGTTCACACCCATCACATATTTTGCTCCTGCACCGTGTACGATCTCACCGATCTCTTCTGCATCTTCCAGATTACCGTAATAATTCGGATGCTGGATATATACGCATGCAGTCTGTGCATCGATGTGTTCCTTTAAATATTCTTTATCCGTCAGTCCGTCTTTTTCCGGAATAACTTCCAGTTCCATTCCATTTCCAAAGCAGTAGGTCTCTACCACTTCCAGTACATATGGCGGAACCGTTCCTGATATCAACGCTTTATGTTTCTTTCTTTCCTGACACATTGCAACACCTTCTGCCGCTGCAGTTGCACCGTCATATACAGAGGCATTGGATACATCCATTCCGGTCAGATCACAGATCATCGTCTGATATTCGAAGATTGACTGTAAGATTCCCTGACTGATCTCTGCCTGATATGGCGTATATGCCGTCAGCAGATTTTCTTTAGATGTCACATTTTTTACCATGGCCGGGATAAAATGTCTGTAAGCTCCGGCTCCGCGGAAAATTGTCCGAAACACCTGGTTCTTTTCTGCAATCTGTTCCATCTCGCGCCGTACTTCAAACTCTGTCTTTCCTTTCGGAATATTCAGTTCCCCTTTTAGTTTTACTTCTTCCGGAATATGTGCAAATAAGTCCTCAATGGACGAATAGCCGATTTCCTGAAGCATTTTTTTCCGTTCTTCTAACGTATTCGGTACATAGCTTCCCATCGCTTTTTCACCGCCTTTTTCAATGACTTAGGTTTATTCCTGCTCGCTTTCCACAAATGCTTTGTATTCATCTGCAGTTAAAAGTTCTTCCGTTGCTGATACGTCTTTTACTTTGATAAACCATGCTTTATAGGCATCATCATTGACCAGTTCCGGTGCATCTAAGAGTTCTTCGTTGATCTCTGTTACTTCTCCGGTTACCGGTGAATAGACATCTGACACTGCTTTCACAGATTCTACATCACCGAACACTTCGCCTGCTTCTACGGTATCTCCTACTTCCGGAAGGTTAACAAATACCAGATCTCCGAGTTCTGACTGTGCATAATCTGTCAGTCCTACAACTGCTGTATCTCCGTCTAATGCTATCCATTCGTGTGATTTTGAATATTTTAATTCTTCTTTTAAAATCATGATATTTTTCTCCTTTATATCTTTTTATTATATCTTTTTATTTTTCTCTTTTATAAAACGGAAGTGCAACCACCTCTGCTGCCACTCTTCTTCCTCGCACATCTGCCTCTACTGTATCTCCAATTTCTACAGAATCAGCATCAACGAGTGCCATTGCGATTGGATATCCAAGATACGGACAATGTGTTCCACTTGTTGTATGTCCGATTTTCTTATCGCCTACATATACATCCTGATGTTCACGGATGATTCCTCTTCCTGTTACCTTAAGACCGATTCGTTTGATGGATGGAGTCCCCTTCTCCTCTAAAGCTGATTTCCCAATAAAATCATTTTTCGCCATCTTCACTGCGAACTTCAGTCCGGTCTCAAGCGGAGTGATATCATCGTTCATCTCATGTCCATATAATGGCATTGCTGCCTCCATACGGAGTGTGTCTCTTGCACCCAGTCCGCAAGGAACGAGTCCTTCTTCCTTTCCTGCCTCTAACAATGCATCCCACATCTCTTCTGCTTTCTCACTTGCCAGATACAGTTCTACACCATCTTCACCTGTGTATCCTGTCTTGGAAACGATACATGGGATTCCGGCAACTTCAGCATCAAATACTGCGTGATAATATTTCTCCGGAATATTCTCTTCTGCGGTCAGCTTCTTAAGGATCTCCATTGCTTTCGGTCCCTGCAGTGCAAGCTGTGCATACTCGGATGATACATCTTTAAATGTTACTTCGCCAAACTGATGGCGTAACATCCACTGATAATCTTTGTCTTTATTTGCTGCGTTTACAACGACAAAGTAGTGTTCATCAGATTTCTTATATACGATCAGGTCATCTACTGTCCCACCGTGTTCATTACACATCGGACTGTATCTTGCCTGTCCGTCTACCATATTGGTAAAATCATTCGTCAGGATCTGGTTCAGATTCGCCAGTGCATCTTTCCCTTCACATAATACTTCTCCCATATGTGAGACATCGAAAAGTCCTGCCTGTGTACGTACTGCCATATGTTCTTTGATCACACCTGTTCCATACTGTACCGGAAGAAGATATCCCCCAAATTCTACAATCTTTCCACCGGCTTTAACATGTGCATCATAAAGTGGAGTCTTTAATTCCATTGCTAACACCTCCTAGTTGTAAAGTGGATACTTGCCACAGATTTCATTTACTGCTTCACGGATCTCATCTGCTTTTGTATCAAAATCTGTAACCGTCATCTTGATCAGTTTTGCGATGGTCTTCATATCTTCTTCTTTCAGGCCTCTCGTTGTCACTGCCGGTGTTCCGATACGGATTCCGCTTGTCACAAACGGGCTTGCCGGATCGTTCGGCACTGCATTTTTATTAACTGTGATATAGACTTCATCCAGTCTGTTCTGCAGTTCTTTTCCTGTGATATTCATATTCTGCAGATCCACTAACATCAGATGATTGTCTGTTCCGCCACTTACCAGATTGAATCCTTCGTCGATCATTGCCTGTGCAAGTGCTTTCGCATTTTTGATCACCTGCTGCTGATATTCTTTGAATTCCGGTTTTAAAGCTTCTCCGAAACAGATGGCCTTTGCGGCGATAATATGCATCAGCGGTCCTCCCTGTGTTCCTGGGAAAATGGCTTTGTTGATCGCTTTTGCGTATTTCTCTTTACACATGATCATTCCGCCTCTCGGACCTCTGAGTGTCTTATGTGTAGTTGTGGTTACAACATCTGCATATGGAACCGGACTCTGGTGCAGTCCCGCTGCCACAAGTCCTGCGATGTGTGCCATATCTACAAACAGATATGCTCCGACCTCCTTTGCGATATCTTCAAAGATATCAAACCGGATCTCTCTCGGATATGCGGATGCGCCTGCAACGATCATCTTTGGTTTGCATTCCTGTGCGGTCTTACGGATCTCATCATAATCCAGATATCCGTCGTCGTTCACATTGTATGGTACGAAATGATATAAGATTCCGGATAAATTCACCGGTGAACCATGTGTCAGATGTCCGCCGTGTGCAAGATTCAATCCCATAACCGTGTCACCTGGCTCCAGAAGTGCCTGATACACTGCAGTATTGGCATTGGCTCCTGAATGCGGCTGTACACATGCATGTTCACATCCGAACAGTTCTTTTGCTCTTTCGATTGCCAGATTCTCCAGAATGTCTACATCTTCACATCCGCCGTAATATCTCTTTCCCGGATAACCTTCCGCATATTTATTGGTTGGTACAGTTCCCATTGCCAGCATAACTGCCGGACTTACGATATTTTCGGATGCGATCAGCTCCAGATTTCTTCTCTGTCTGCCAAGCTCTAATGAAAGTGCTTCCCCAACTTCTTTGTCACATTCTGTGATGTAGTTTGTTACATCTTCGATTCTGTTCATTTTTGTTTTACCTCCTTCGGAATCTGCCTGCTTTTCATGCCCATTCCCCATTTTAGGCATCAAAAAAGCAGGCAAAAAATACTTTTTTCTCAAAAGTGTTTTTTGTCTGCCTCTGTCCTTTTACCTGAAAGATTACTTCTTCGGTACAATTCTAATTGTTCTCCAGAGCGTCGTCCGAATTCGTTCCTTTTACCTGAGAGTTTCTGCATGCCCCTTCGGCTCCTATGCCGCATAATATCTTTGCTTCATTCTTCACATCTTGCCTGAATGATATGGTTTATTCCATTTATGCACTTTGTACATAGGCATCTCACAAATTCATCTATCAACTATGCAATTAGCATAACAGGTTGTGTTCTTTAAGTCAACAGTAAATCCATAAGTTAATTATTTATCACACTTTATGTACTTTGCACAGCAATACAATCTTATGAATACCTAATATTTCTCATGCTTTATAAATAAACTCATCTATATGTCATACCAACAACTCCATCACCGCTTACGCTTAGAGCAGGGAATGTATCGCCCCGTCTCTTCCCTGATTCGGTGTGATCACATATGGCACATTCTTGGAATCCATCATATTGTGGCTTCCTAAGAATCCGCCAGGTTCATATGGGAACATTGCCGTGTCATACATATTTCCAAGACCGGATACGATCTTCACCTGTATGATCTTGCATCTTCCAGGCTTTGCCACATCCGTGAATTCCTCTCTTGTATATGGCATGTTCTGAAGGTCTTTCAGTACCTTCCGGATATCCTGTACGATCCGGTCGGCCGCCCGGTGTGCTGCCATAATACCTTCTGCTGTTCTGCCTTCGCCTTCTTCAAAGAGAACATCAATGTGCAGAATATAATCCGAAGATGCCGGTGTTCCCGCACGGTCGAGCACGACCTGGTCATGAAAGATTCCCTCCGATGAGCCAATATTAGACGGCTGGAAACCGCTTTTATCTTCCACTCCGGTGATCATGACCGTTACACCGGATAACAGATGCGTTACACCTTCTCCAAGTTCTCCCCGTACTTTACATGCAATCGGAGAATAATCCAGATTCGAATTGACGAACATATCGCATTCTCCCGGTTTCAGGATTTCAACCTTCATGTCCTTAATTCTGGACTCCTGCATGATCAGGGACTGTTCCATCCCTTTACGGATTGTCAGAACACCCTGTTCAATCTTTGTAGCATCGCCAAATTTTACTTCCCTGATCTGGAATGTTTTCCTTGTAAGTCGTCTGAGCGTTCTCGTCTCTGCTCCTGCGTTCTCATCTCCCGGCACATATTTTCCGGCTTTTCTGAGTTTATTCTTAAGCAGTGCCACTGCTTTCATAGCATCATATTCCGTCAGATTATTATCTCCTACCACACACGACTCATAACCGGATGTATTTTTATTAAAGTCTACTACACAGTCTACATAATTATTCGTACACACCAGTCTTCCCTGCTGCCCGATATAGCTAAGGCCTACACTTGGGATTCCACGGATTCCGAGCTGTTCGATCACATTTACAAAATCCACGTGATGATTGCCCCATCCGTCAATTGCAACAATTGCTCCGTCCGCCCGCATGATCTGTGCCAGATCACCGACTCTTTTTGCTGTATAGATCTTGTCATCACATACTTCCGATACCCCGTCTACGATGATTCCCGTATATTCCAGATCTTCTGCTTTCGTAAGTTCTGCTGTTACCGGACATCTGTAGTGGTGTAATGTTGTCATCTTGATACTTGGTCCTAATCCCATAAAAGTGCCTCCCTTCATACATTTTTGTATAGCGGCAAAGAGGCTATCGTTTCCTGACAGCCTCTTCATTTCTTTTTATCCAAGATGCAACAGAAGTCATTTTCAACTACTCCTGTTGCACTCTCTGTTTACATTTCAATTATACGTTATGACGATATTCGTATGGCAGAATCTTTGTCTGGTTGAAGCTCGGGCAATCACGAACCCATTCCAGAGACTCTTTTAAGATTGCGATCTGCATCGGAACATTGTTTGGTTCACCTGCATTTGATCCGATCGGTACATGAGGTGCTGTAATTCTAGGTGCACCCTGCTGTCTTGCGATCGGAGGAAGTGCAGCGATCACGCAGCAGCTCATTCCTGCTTCTTCACAGCATCTTGTAACGATTGTAGCTGAACGGTGGCAGGTTCCGCATCCACCTGTACACAGAACGATGTCAACACCCTGTTCTTTTAATTTGCGTGCGATTTCAGGACCTGTTTCGCCTCTGAATTTCTCAACGTTTCCACCGCCGCCCATGAATGTATATGTCTCAGCCGGCAGAGATCCGATGAATCCTTCTGCTACCAGTTCATGCAGACGGTCGATTGGGAACATCGCATTTACGTCTTTGTTGATATCAGAGTTATCGAATCCACCGTGTGTAACCATCAGCTGATCAGATGGTGTATCAAATGGAATCGTACGATAAGAGAAGTCTCCGGATGTATTAAATGGAGTCTGGTCTTTCTTATGGATACCACCTGCTGTAATAAATGCAACTTTACACTCGCTTAATGGTTTCTTTAATTCTGTAAATACCGGCTTTGGTGTAACCGGTACGAAGATTTCTGACTGCATACCTTCTTTTACTGTTAATTTCATTGTCTTACCTCCTTAGATTGATTCTATCGGAATATCCTTTTTTCCTATTATCTTCATACAGCTAAAATAGAATTCTACATCCTGTCCTACCTGCATCTCGACCGGTGTAAATGCCCATCTTCTCGGAACATTGATTGTTCCTTTTTCGTTCATAATGGCCACACTGATCGCTGTATCATTAACTTCAATTATCTTGCCACCCAAAAGGCAAGGCTGCGGCTCGTGATCTGTTGTCATATCAGAATCATCGTAATCGTATGGATCTTCTACAATCTGGATATAGCTGAAATAAAACTCAAGATCATGTCCCGGCTCAATCGGGGTATCGCCGATGATAATGCTCTCGGGAACTGTAATTACGCCTAATCTTCCATGTAGATGAATCTTTACCATTCCATCCGATACTTTTTTTACAAGACCGCCCATTTTTACAGGGTTGATAATATAATCCATTAGTGCATTGTTCCGCTTTCTACAAGTTTTGTCTCTGGAAGACCTAATAATTTGTTATTTGCATTGATAACGTCATTATTCCATTTCTTCTCAGCTGGTTTGATCGGAACACCTGCCATCTTATTCTTGAGCATCTGGATTGCACGTGCTGCTACTTCCGGTGTTACGCATGATGTACCGGCGATATCATTTTCGAATCCACCCTTATCCATGTTCTCTTCAACCATGGCATCTGCATACTCATTACCAACAACGAGCTGTCCCTGATATGCACAGAAGGAAACTCCTACTACAGGAATGCCTCTCTTACCTGCCTGTCCGATATGCTGGATAAAGTCAATGTGGTTATTTCCAAATCCTTCTGTTGTGATGATCACACCGTCAAGATTCATACTTTCCATTAATGATCCAAGTCTTTCTGATACCCAGAGTTTTTCATCATTAACCTGAGGAGAGCCTACACAGATAACACCAATCAGATCCAGTTCATCATCTGCTGCAAGTCCTTCTACCAGAGGTTCTCTGATATAATGACGTGTCATTTCTTTTGTTGCAGGTCCGATACATGTCAGTGCATGGATAGATCCGTCTCTTACCTGGTTCGGTGTTAACAGAATTGGTACGTTTCCACAGTCTACATTCTTCTGTCCGCCTTTGATTCCGCAAGGCTCTTCCGGACAAAGTACATTGTCATGCATAGCTCCCTGTCCCATGATTTCTTTTACGAGGGCAACTCTTGGATTACCAACTCTTCTTACATCTTCGCAAAGTTCTTCACGAACAACTTCACCATCGTATTTCTTCAGTTCATTACGAACTGCCTGTACGATGTAGTCCTGGCATTTGTGTGCTGCGAACGGGCCAGGTCTTGTCATTCCTGATAATCTCTGGATAACAGCGTGGCAGCGGATGATGATATCATTCTCATCAGCGCATCCAGGATGTCCGAAATACATCTTCTCATCAAGGTATCCTTCTGAAGATCCGAATTCATGTACCTGAACACCGTCTTCATCCACACCTGTCAGCATGAATACAACACCGTCTGCTACTTTTGTGATACCTTCTCCAAGTTCACCTTCTACTTTTGTAGCGATCGGGCACACATCCATGATCGTCTCTGTGTAAATGTGTCTCTCGTCCGGATGGATAACTTCCAGTTCCAGACTCTTACAAAGTATGTCTTCTTTTACTGCATCTTTTACGATATCTTTATTAATTGTAATCACGCCATCTTTGATCGATGTTTCTGTTCCGAGTTTTACATCTGTGATCTTGATATGTTTCTTTACAAGGCTTCTGATTACTGTCTTCTCGCCTGTCTTTTCTTCTGCCGGTGCAGGAGCTGGTGCTGCAGGAGCCGGTGCTCCGCCTGCAAATACAGGTACATCGAGTTTCAATCCATCAAATTTTTCTGCTTTTCCGATTTCAATATGAATCATTCCATTACCTCCTGTAACTGGCTGTACTGCAGGAGCTGGTGCTACTGCCTCTTCTTTTGCAACAGGCTCCTCTGTCTTCTCTTCTTCTACTTCATTTACCTTATCGAGCACATCTTTTGTAATCGGTGTAAGTGCTTCTACATCCTGAAGTAATGTGCAGCCAATTACCTGTTCGATACGAAGTCCGTCCGGACTCAGTGTTAAAAGACCTGCATCCTGCATATCATCGAACAGTCCCGGATCTTCCAGATCTGCTGCGCTGATCACAAGTCCTTTCTCTCTTCTACAGCAGAAGATTGCTGGATCTTTTAAATGTTTCTGCAATGTTTCCTGTGTAATAGACATTTTGATTCCTCCTTTTATTCGTCCTTTTTAAATTTTCTTATCAGCTTATGATTTACCGCTCTTAATGCACCGTCTGTACAATGATAAACCGGTAATTTCAGCTGTGGAGCGCATGACATTACTGTATTGCTGCAATCCGTACAGTTACTGATTAGAACTGCCTGGGCTCCGTCCTTCTTCAGCTGCATGACTTTCTGCACCTGACCTGGACATCGTCCCGGATTCTCGCATTTACGACTGTTTTTGACTTCTTTTGCCTGCTTACAATATTCAACCCCTACAACTTCAGAACCCATGCTCTTTGCCTGTTCTTCCAGTCGTTCTTTATTTGCGCCGCAGGCACAGACAAGAAGTCCGATTTTCTTTGGTCCTGGAAGAAATTCTTCTGCTGCTATGATTCCTCCTGTTGTCTTGACAACCGGGGCATCCAGCGAAGTTCTCTTTCCTGTAAACGGACCTCCCATAATGATCTCGCCGTATTCTTTTCCAAGACCTCCGGCTTTTTCGATCACATCAGCTACTTTCATGCCGATTGGAATATCAAAGAAGATATGCACAGATGCATCTTCTTTTAATTTACCAGCCACAGTCATATCTTTATCAATGAGTGGTTTCTTTTCTTCTACCGCCTCACGGATTTTAAGGACTGTCTCTGCATTGATCACGATCGCATTTGCTGCCATCGGAAGCTGTTCCGGCTCTAACAGAATGCCGAGGGTCTCACGTACGATTGCACGTTCTTCTCCCATCGGATAGATATTTTCCAGTGTGGAAATCTCTATATCATCTTCTGTAATGACTGCTTTTAATTTTTCAATTGCTTCTTTGTGAATTTCCTTGATTGCGATAATGCCTCTTTTGGCATTCACCAGATCCATCACGATCTTAAGACCTTTGATCAGGTTCTCCGGTTCCTGTTCGATTCTCGCAATATTATGGGACAGGATCGGTTCACATTCTGCTGCATTCACGATCACGACTCCATCGCCGTCAAAATGTGCATTCAGTTTCACGGATGTCGGGAAACCGGCACCTCCTAATCCAACGATCCCCGCTTCTTCGATCAGCTCTTTTGGAGAATTACCTGTCAGTTTCTGATAACTTGTAAAATCTGTATCGGATTCTTCTATCGTAATATAGTTGTCATCGATTGCTGTTACTTTTCCGTCTACACTTGAGAAAATATTACTTCCCAGTGCATTTTCCGGTTTCGCAGCAATCATCTGACCTCTCTTTATGTTATCTCCTTCACAAACCACCGGTCCGGCTGGTGCACCTACATGTTGTTTAAGTGCAAAAACAAATTCCATCGTCGGCACCTCCTTTCTAAACAATTTTTAAGTTTTTGTGTTTTCGTCACACAATTGTTTGTTTATGCTTGAATTATATGCTATAATCTTAACGAATGGAACTGACATTGTTTAATATATAACATGTCAAACTTTCATAACTGAGAAAAGCCCTGGAAAATCGGGCCTCACAGACGAGGCAGCCGAATTTTCAGGGCATATCTATTGACAATTTTTTATCATTTTTTCAAGAAAGGAGGGTTTTATGGATATCAATAAGCTTGCTCTTCTGTGTGATGTTGCAGATACAAACAACTTAACCTTAAGCGCAGAACGTATGGGATATACCCAGTCCGGTGTCAGTCACGCCATCAGTAAACTGGAAGCGGAGATGGGGATTCCTCTTATTAAGCGTACCAAGCATGGCGTTGAACTGACCTCGGAAGGTTCACTTCTCTTACCATATATACGCATGGTGGTCACACACTATCAGCGGATGGATGATGTTGTGGATTCGATCCTCGGACTTCAGCGTGGATCTATCTGTATCGGAACTTACTGTAGTATTGCATCCCAGTGGCTTCCCGAGATCATCCGGAAATACCAGCAGCTTTATCCCAATATTGTCATCCGTATCCGGGAAGGCGGGATCCGGGATATCGAGCGCTGGTTATATGAAGGAAGTATTGATTTTGGATTTTTAAGCTGGAAGAAAAATCAGAATTTTAAATTTCTGTCACTTGCAAGAGATCCGTTGTATGCGATTCTTCCAAAGAATTCTATGCTCCCGGAAAACTATCTGGAACATTTTCCCATTACAGCTTTCGCCGATTATCCTTTTATCGCATCGGAAAATGGCGTCGATCATGATGTAAATGCAGCTTTAGAGCAGTCAAATGTCACACCTATGACCAGCTTCACCTGTCATGATGATCATACGATCATTCCCATGGTAGAAAAAGGTCTTGGATTCAGCCTGCTTCCGGATATGTTCCTTAAGGGTCTGGACTCCAATGTTCTGAAAGTTCCGGTCACTCCCTGTTCGGTAAGAACTCTGGGAATCGGTATCTTGTCCGAAAGGACACTTTCTACATGTGCAAAAGCATTTATCAAATTATCTCAGAAAATGATATCGGAAATGATTCATAATGAACGTGACTGAGTATGTAAGTCCACAGATCTGAGGTTCAGGTCAAAAAGAAAAATGATATCTGATAAAGCTCTCCTGCTTTATCGGATATCATTTTTTGTCCTCGTGGTTTAAAATTTTTAAAGTTTATTCACCGCATCTGCAAGATAATCATTACTTACTTCCGCAAAGTTCTCATTCTCTACTGCTTCTGCAAGGCTTGCATCGATCGGCATCTTTCCGATGACCGGAACGCCGAGTTCTGCTGCCACTTCGTCGATATGGCTCTCTCCGAATACTGAGATTTTGCGTCCGCAGTCTGGACATACCAGATAACTGTAGTTCTCGACAATTCCGAGTACCGGAATATCCATCTGACCTGCCATATTGTAGGCCTTCTTTACGATCATGCGTACCAGATCCTGCGGGGAAGTTACGATCACGATGCCTTCTACCGGAAGGGACTGGAATACAGTAAGCGGTACATCACCTGTTCCAGGTGGCATGTCTACGAAGAGATAATCTAATTCTCCCCATGCTACATCTGTCCAGAACTGTGTGACAACACCAGAGATGACCGGACCTCTCCAGATAACCGGATCTTCTTCTTCCGGAAGCAGCAGGTTGATGGACATGATCTTAGTTCCATCTTTTGCCTCACATGGGTAGATATTTTCTCCGTCTCCTTTTGCCTTCTCATGAATTCCATACATTTTCGGAATGGACGGTCCTGTAATATCTGCATCCATAATACCTACGGAAAATCCCTGTTCTTTCATCAGTCTTGCAAGAGATGCTGTAACCATAGATTTTCCAACACCGCCCTTACCACTGACGACTGCGATCACATGATTGATGTGTGATTTTGCATTTGCCGGTTTGACCAGACTCTGTGGTTTGCTTCCACAGGAACCTGCGTGCGAACAGCCAGCACAGTCTGACGGGCTACAGCCTGTTTTTTGTTCTTCTGACATTTGTTAATACCTTCTTTTCTTTATTCTTTATATTTGTCATTACGTTACGGAATCCCCCTTGAGTCTTTATTCAAGAGGGATCCTTTTACTTTTATAAACTTGCCTTAATTCCTATTCTTCAACAGCTGCGATAAGTTCAACTTCACAAAGAACTCCCTTTGGAAGTGTCTTTACTGCTACGCAGCTTCTTGCTGGTTTTGATGTGAAGTATTTTGCATATACTTCGTTGAATGCTGCAAAGTCTCCCATATCAGCTAAGAAGCATGTTGTCTTTAATACTTTGTCAAATGATGTTCCAGCTTCTTTCAGGACTTCTGCAAGGTTTTTACATACCTGTTCTGTCTGTCCTTCAATTGTTGCAGCTTCTACGTCATTTACCTCTGGATCGATTGCAATCTGTCCGGCTGTGTAAAGAATTCCGCCATGTACATATCCCTGTGAATATGGTCCGAGTGCCTTAGGTGCTTTTTCTGTTGCTATAATTTTCATAATCCTATTTCTCCTTTGCTATTTCATATAATTTCTGTGCTATGCACACATCAAATAATCCCATTCCAACCGATTTGAAATATGTTGTCTGTCCTTCTTTGATTTCCTGTTCATCTGATGCCAGATATTCATGCATCAGTTTGATACGATCCTTCGTAAGCTTTCCATTAGCCAGAGGCTGGCTAAGATCCCCACTTTCCTCGCATGCATACGGAAGTTCGATATACACATTATCCACCAGTTCTAATACCGCATCCGGGATTTCCCTCATCTGTGGCATGTAAGAGCCGATCGCGATAATACATTTTCCTCTCAGAAGTTCTTTATCATCCGGAAGAACGGGCGTGGTTGAAGGAGTCGTTGTACATATGATATCACTGTTTTGTACAAGCTCTTCCACTGCTTTACATTGTACTACCTTTACGTCCTTCTTATCAATAGCTTTTTTCAGTCTTTCCAGATAATCTGTCAGATCTCTGTTACTGTGGTTATATACATATACCGTATGGATATCTCTTGCGGCACATGCATACACTGCCTGATGGAATCCCTGCATTCCTGCTCCGATGATTCCAACCGTATGGCAGTCCTTTCTTGACAGATGGCGGATTCCCACACCACCGACAGCTCCGGTTCTCCATGCGGTTACCGACTGCCCGTCCATAACGGCAAGCGGCGCACCAGTCGTATAATCATTCAGTAACACGATACCATCAATCGACGGCAGTCCCAGTTTGGAATTCTCCGGAAAAATCGACAAGATCTTTGTCCCGATGATATCCTTTGTGTAACATGGCATATACATGAGCTGCTTATTTTCATGTTCTACCGTTGGTCTTGGCGGCATATAGAACTCGCCTGACCCATAGATCCGGTATGCCTCTTCGATCTGATCCATCAGCTGATCCGGATCAACCATTTCTTCGATCTGCTCCTTGCTTAATACGATCATTTTACATTTCCTCCAGTTCTTTTTGTTCCCTTGTGACATCTCTCAGCCACTTATATGTCAAATACCGCTTTAAAGTAATCGGTACTTTGATCAGTTCATCACTCATCAGTATAATATAGACGACCGGCACACTGGCATGCAAAATAAATGCCGCCACTGCCCCGAGTAAAATGGAGAATCCCCACATCGTCGATACATCCATGATCAATCCGAATTTCGTATCTCCGCCTGCACGGAATACCCCCACTACCATTGTGGTATTAAATGCCTGTGCCACAGTAAAATACGACATAACGAAGAACATGAAACTCAAATAATTCTTTGCCGGTCCGGTCAGTGCCAGATTTGCATTGGCAATCGGTGCCGCGATCAGTATCAGTACACCGCCAAGGATTCCCAGAATCAGACTTAACCAGACGAAACGTTTTCCGTATGCTTTTGCCAGCTCCATTTTTCCTTCCCCGATCGTCTTACCAAGATAGATCGCCGTTGCATGGGAAATTCCAAATGTTACGACCGTTGCCAGCTGTCTTGCCACCTGTGCCACCGAGTTGGCTGCCACTGCTGCACTTCCAAGATGCCCGATCACCGCCGTATTCGCCGATGTTCCCAGTCCCCACATCAGTTCATTTAATACCACCGGCATGGAATAGACCGCAAAATCTTTCAACAATACTTTATCGATCTTCACCATATCTTTAAGCCGGATCCTTACTACTTTATTTCGAAAGACAGCGTAAGCGAGAACCATCACCGTCTCGGCTGCTCTGGCGCACAATGTACCGATTGCCGCACCTCTGACTCCCATTACCGGAAATCCGAGAAGCCCGAAGATCAGGACTGCATTTACCACAATATTCATAAGCAGCGAGATCAGGTAAATGAACGTGGCTACCATGACACGTTCAATACTACGCATGATATTTAAGTAAACCTGTGTCACTGCCATAAACACATAGGAAAATCCTACGATTCTTAAATACTTTACTCCTTCTGCAATAACTTCCGGATCAGAGGTATAGATCCGCATCAGTGTCTCCGGCATGCCAAGGGCTGCTGCTGCGAATACTACTGCAACGATAAGTCCGGCACTTAATCCCATACCCAGAACTTTTTCTATTGTTCTGGTATCTTTCTTTCCCCAGTACTGTGCCGTCAGAACGGTTGCTCCGGAAGTCACTCCGTAAAAGATCAGTGTCATGATATACTGGATCTGTCCTGCAAGGGATGCTCCGGATAATACTTTCTCTCCGACTTTTCCGAGCATGATCACATCCGTTGCCGTGACTCCGACATTGATCAGATTCTGGATTGCGATCGGGATGACCAGGGCGAATACATTCCGGTAGAACTGCTTCCAGTTGATTGTTTTTGTATATTTATTTTTTTCTTTCACTTATTTTTTCTCTGCTCCTATTTATTCTTATCGCATTTTCTGCTTCTCTGCAGATAATACACCGCAAGCTGTGTCCGATCTCTTAATTCCAGTTTCTCGAGCACATTGCTGATATAATTCCGGACCGTTCCTTCACTTAAGCAGACTTTCTCCGATATCTCTTTATTACTGAGTCCCTCGGCAACCAGTGCTGTGATCTCCAGTTCCCGTTCTCCGATTCCGTGACTGTTCCAGTCAAATGTCTGCTCTTTTTCTTTCTGCTCTTTCTGAAGCAGTCCCGGAATTCGGGACATAATCTCGGTTCCGAATACGGTCTGATTCATCTGCACCGCCTGCAGTGCCGGAAGGATACTGCCGTAATCCTGTTTTAGCAGATATCCCTTCACACCATATTTTAATGCTTTTACAATGTACTCATCATCAGAAAACGTGGTAAGCAAAAGAATCTTTGCATCCGTATGCATTTTCAAAATCTGCTCTGCAGCGTCCAGGCCGTTCATGTCCTTCATCCGTATATCCATCAAAAGAACATCCGGAAGCAGTTCATCATATAACCGGATGGCATCTTTTCCATCCTGTCCGGTACCGGTTACTTCTACTTCTCTTCCTGCCTCCAGGATTGTCTTTAACGCACTGGATACCAGGATATCGTCATCTACAATTACTATCTTCATCTTTTTCCCTCATTTTTTGGAACCGTAATAAATATCCGGAAGCCATTTTCTTTCTGGATCTGCATAGTTCCGCCCAGCATGCGGACACGTTTTTTCATATTCTCAATCCCGATTCCGCTGCTTTCTGTATTTTCTGTTTTTCGAGCGTTTCCGGTCTTTCCTGCACTTTCCTTCTCTGCATATTCTTCCCAGTCTCCATCTGGCTGGATCTGCTCATCTGACGTTCCATTATCTTCTATAATCAGCTGATATAGTCCGGGATGTTCTCTTGTCAAAATCTTCACCTCATTTGCATTGCTGTGACGCATCACGTTATTCAGTGCCTCTTTCGTAATGGCTATAAAGCTGTATTTGATCTCTTTTGGAATGTCATATCCCATATCATAAGTAAGCTGTACCGGACAAAAACTGAATTCTTCTGCCAGCGATTCCATCACTTCTTTTAAATTTACCGACTCATCATGCAGATCGTGCACGCTCTGTCTTACATTCGTCATGGCTTCGTTCAGCGTCTGATCCAGCTGCTCCATCGGGACTTTCAGATTCTCAGCCTGATTAACAGTCTTTAACGCTCCCACCATCAGGATGGACCGCGACAGCATATGTCCCACATTGTCATGGATCTCTCTGGCGATACGATTCCGTTCTTTCAGTGTGGCCAGATATACTTCTGTGTCCTGCTTTTCCAGCAGATCCTGATTCTTCTTTTCCAGCATCAGTGTCAGTTCTCTGCTGTCATCTCTGGCCCTTTTATATTCCTGCTCCAATTCATTTAACCTCCTGGTCCGCCCATATAACAGAACTGCTGCTGCCAGCCCGGCAACAATAAGCATCTCTTTTTCCAGCCCGTAATATTCCCGGAACGCTGGTGCCTCACAGGCCACGATTATACCGACAACCCCTATATAAACCGGAGAATAAAAGCATAGCATATTATATAAAGCCACCGGAAGAAACATCCACATTTCTTTGGAAACAATTCCGGCTGCCACGAAAGTGATCGTCATAATATAATGCAGATACTTTTCTTCTCCTACCAGATTCACACAGGTATAGATACACGCAAGCAGAATAGCGATAACCGCCGGAATCCCTGTTTCCGCTGTTACCAGAAGTCCTGCTCCGTAAAGGAACAAAAATCCTTCATCTGTTATCTTTCTCATTCTTTTCTCCTATATTATGTTACTGTTCACACGTTGTGCAAACAGTAACACGATTTTGCCAATGCTTCGCATTCAAAATTGGCAAAATCCACAACCACTACTGTATCATACGGAATTTTCAGTTCAGAAAATTCCTACCTGTGAACAATAACTATATTACATTTGTCACATTCAACTTATGACCTGTGACACTACCATTATAATCAGCCATTCGCTATACTACAAGTAACAAATGTCAGTACCGCAGAAAGTAATCTTCCATTTCTTCTGCAGTACTGACATACATTCACCAAGGAGGTAATCTTATGCTTGTACATATAGAAAATCTGGTAAAACGTTACGGTGATCTGTTAGCGCTTGACCACCTGTCGCTCGACATCGAAGAAGGCGAGATCTTCGGACTTCTCGGGCCAAACGGTTCCGGTAAAACCACCGCCATCAACTGCTTGCTCGCACTGTTAAAATATGACAAAGGAACGATCACGATCTTTGGAAAGGACATGAAGCCGGACAGCTACGACATCAAACAGGATATCGGTGTTGTCATGCAGAACGTTGCCGTCTTCGAGCAGATGTCCGTCTATGAAAACATCGATTATTTCTGCGGACTCTATATCAAAGACAAACAAAAACGAAAAGAACTCGTGGAAGAAGCCATCGCATTCACCGGTCTGTCCGATTTCCGTAAGATGCGCCCAAAGAAACTCTCCGGCGGACTCTTACGAAGGCTGAATATCGCATGCGGCATTGTCCACAAACCCAGACTCATCATCATGGATGAACCGACCGTTGCTGTAGATCCTCAAAGCCGTAACAAAATTCTGGAAGGGATCGTAGAGCTCAACCGCCAGGGATCAACTATTATCTACACTTCCCACTACATGGAAGAGGTCGAACAGATCTGTACCCGTATTGCAATCATCGATCACGGACGTGTACTCGCATCCGGCACGACCGAAGAATTAAAGGAAATGATCAAGACCGGCGAGACGATCACGATCGAAGCAGTTGCGTTAACGAAAAACAACCTGGCAGATATCCGCTCCCTTTCGCATGTATTTGACTTATCATACAAAGATCAGACAATGATCCTACGCTGCAGCGGTGCAAAACACAATCTGATCCGGGTACTGAATTACCTGCAGGAACAGGACATTCCATTCGGACGCGTCTTCTCCGAGCTTCCGACTCTCAATGATGTCTTCCTTGAGATCACAGGAAAAGAACTCAGGGATTAAAGGAGGGACACTTTATGTTACATTTATTAAAATATCAGTTCTTACAGACAATACGTTCCCGCTCTATTATGTTCTGGGCTCTCGCATTTCCGCTCATCCTTGGAACCCTGTTCTATGTGTCCTTTGGAAATACCGGTCTTGCAGGAACCGGAGAGACTGTCTGGGAACCGGTTCCTGTTGCCATCGTCACAGTAGACAGCAGTTCCGCAAATGCAGCATCTTTCCTGACATTTCTGAGTGAAACGGATCAGGACATGATCGATATCCATTCTTACAAAACAGAAAAAGCTGCCAAAAAAGCGCTCCGGCGGGAGGAAATATCCGGCATCTATTACGTGAAGGCGGTTCCTTCCCTTACCATTGCTTCCAATGGCATTAACCAGAGCATTCTGTCTTCCCTTCTGGAGAGCTATGAAAAGAATGCTGACATGATCCGGGATATTGCCACACAGCATCCGGAAAAGCTTTCGGACGCCCTTGCATCTCTGAACGACTACCAGACACTGGTGAAAGAAAAGTCCTTAGGCGGACATTCCTTAGATCCGACACTGACTTATTTTCTCGCACTGATCGCATTTGCCTGCTTAAGCGGAGTCTACTTAAGCATCCATTCCACGGTTCAGCTTCAGGCGAACTTAAGTGCACTCGGAGAACGGCGCAGCATCACACCGACTCATAAGCTTTCCCTGATTCTCGGCGATCTGCTGGTACTGGAAAGTATTCATTTCGTCAACATCCTGATCCTGGAGCTTTACCTTACCCAGGTACTTCATATCAGCCTTGGGCATGACATTCCGAAACTTCTTCTCATTACGTTTATGGGAACCCTGATCGGTATCTGTCTCGGAATCCTGATCGGATGCGCCGGCAAACTGTCCTACAGTGTCAAATCTGGAATCGGTGTCCTCGTTACACTGTTACCGAGTTTCCTTGCAGGCCTGATGTTCGGTGGAATGAAAAATGTGATTGAACAGCACTGCCCCGTCATCAACCGGATCAATCCTGCCAGTGTCTTAAGTGATGCATTCTACTGCCTCAGTGTCTATGATGATGCTGTCCGCTACCGCAGGTGTATCCTGATTCTTGTAATCATGTGCCTGCTTTGCATCAGCTTCTCATTTCTCATGATAAGGAGGGAACGTTATGACAGTATTTAAAGGATTTTTAATCATAACCAAACGCAATCTCCTGATGGTATTTATGTATCTGGCAATCTTCCTTACGATCGGAATCCTTGCCTCCGGCAGCGACAGCAATACTTCCGGCACCGGGTTCCATGCCCAAACACTCACTGTAGGTGTGGTAGATCATGACGGAGGCGTGCTTTCCAAAGGACTTTCCAGATATTTATCACAGTATCATACCGTCAGGCAAATGCCGGATGACACTGCGAAACTCCAGGACGCACTCTTTAACCGGAATGTCTCTTATATCGTGACCATTCCGGAAGATTTTAAAGCCTCCTGCCTCCGTAAGCATCAGTCATTGCCGGTATCCAAGATTCCGGGCAGCACGGACGGATACTACATCGACCAGCAGATCAACACCTATCTGAATCAGGCACGTGTCCTGACAGACAGTAGGTATTCCGATAAAGAGGCAGCTGCATATATTCTGAAACATACAGACAGTTCTTCTCATGTTACAATGTTAAAATCTGCTTCTTCCGAAAAGACGCCGGGTTATGGTTACATGTATCAGTATCTGCCATATGTGTTAATCTCCATACTGTGCTATGTAATGGGACTGATCATGATCGCATTCCATCAGCCGGATCTGCAAAAGCGAATCCTTTGCTCGGCTGTATCCATCAGAAGCCAGAACCTGCAGCTTGCACTGGGATATCTGGCAGTCGGATACTCCGTCTGGATGCTTACAACATGGATCCCTGCTTTCTTCTTTTACCGGAAAGCATTTTTCCAGTCGCCAAAGATGCCATATTATATGCTCAACAGCTTGACCCTGCTTCTGGTCGGACTTGCGCTTTCCTTCCTTCTTGGTACATTTATCACCAAAGAAGATATCCTGACCGCCCTCGTAAATGTTGTCACACTTGGCATGAGCTTCCTGTGCGGCGTATTCGTTCCACTTGATATCATGGGAAAAGGTGTGAAAACCGTGGCTCATTTTCTTCCGGTCTACTGGTATGAGATCAGTAACAATCTGCTGAATAACTCTGCTATTCTCACTCAGGCACAGAGACAACTCTTATACCGCAACTATGGAATCCAGTTACTTTTTGCCGCTGCGATCTTCTGTATCGCACTGGTAGTCAGTAAAAGAGCAAGGCAGACAGCATAATGCTGCCTGCCCTGCTCTTTTTTCTATCTCTATTTTATCTTTTTCTTCTGTATCCATTCCACAATCTTATAACCCAGATATCCGGAAAGGCTTCCGAATATCACGCCGCCGATAATATCAGTCGGATAATGCACATACAGGTACAATCTTGATAATGCGATCAGAACCGCAAGTACAAGAGCCGCTTTCCACATCTTCTTCTCTCCGGCAAGATACAATGCCGTTACCGAAGCAAATGAAGCCGCCGTGTGTCCCGACGGAAAAGAGTAATCCTGCGGCTTTGCGACCAGTAATTGTACCGCTGTATTTACATCAAATGGTCTGGTTCTTGCCACCAGATTCTTTATGAGCACATTGCAGAGCAGCACATCCACCAGCAATGCCGCCATCATGATCACCCCTGTCTTTCTTGTCTTCGGAATGATCAGAAGAACTATCATCAGGCAGATCCATATCATTCCTGCATCACCAAGTTTCGTGATAAGAGGGACGATCGTATCGCCGATGTCTGTTCTTAAGTTCTGGATTATATTTAGAATCTGTATTTCCATATATTTATTATTTCCTTCCTCTCCTCATCTATATGATTTTATCCATATGTTGCTATCTGTATATATAACAGCTGATTTTCTTATGCCTTTTTCGCTGTTCGAAGAACCGGCATCCGGAAGATCCGGATCAGTAACGGGATTACCATGACAAACCATACGATCGGTTCACAGATGATAACTCCTGTATATCCCAGCCACGGAACCAATGTTGCAGCAATCACAATCTTTCCGGCCATCTCAAGACCACTCGAGATCAGCGGGGTAACGTGATCTCCCAATCCCTGCATTGCATTTCTCAGAATACAGATCAGTGTCGTAATGATATAGAACAATGTATCAAACTTCAGATAATTCGTTGCATTTAAGATGACAGTCTTATTGTGCGTTCCCGTCACCAGATATACAAGCCACTCTCCGACCGTATAGCTTGCAATGATCGTTATGCCGGACCAGATTGCTGTATAGATGATTGCAAGCCAAATGCCCTTCTTCACACGGTCAATCTTACCTGCCCCTACATTCTGACCGCAATATGTTGCCATCGTCTGGCCGAATACACTGAACATGATCATGAATATCTCTGTAATCTTTCTGGCCGCTGTATGCGCAATGATGATATCCGTTCCCAGCTTATTGATCGCCGTCTGCAATGTTACGGTACCGATATTGACCAGTGAACTCATGAATCCCATCGACATTCCTGCACTGAACATCTCTTTTACCATCACCTTACCCGGCTCTTTAAAATCTTCTTTCTGCAGTTTCAGAATCTCATACTTTCTGACCATATAGATCCAACACACGACAAATGCTATGACCTGCGCCAAAACGGTCGCAATTGCCGCGCCTTTCACGCCCGTCTTCATCACCACCACAAAAAAGAAATCACCGGCAATATTCAGGCCCACCGATACTGCCAGGATCAACAGCGGCGTGACTGCATCTCCAATCGCACGAAGTGTCGCCGCACAGGCATCATATAAAAATGTCGCCAGCATTCCGGCTATGATGATAATAACATAGCTCTTTGCAACTGTCAGAAGATGAGCCGGCACATTCAAAAAACGCAGGATTGGATTCAAGAACACCAGACCGCATGCCGTGATGATCAGAGAAATACCCGTACCGATCGTCAATGACATTGCAAACGACTTCTTCATATCCCGGACATTCTTTGCTCCGAATTTCTGTGCAGTAATGATCGCAAATCCATTCGACATTCCTAATAAGAACCCAATGATCAGACCGCTCAATGTGCTGGTCGCACCTACTGCCGCAAGTGCATCTTCTCCCAAAAATGACCCTACAATCCTTGTATCTACCAGACTGTATGTAAGCTGTAATAAATTGCCTAAAAAAATCGGCAATGCGAAACTAAGTATCAGTGTCGAGGGTTTTCCCTTCGTTAAATCTTTCATTCTTTCTTAATCCTTCTTTTTTTCTCTATTCCGACTATCCTTCCTACCAACGATGCCTTTAAAATAAAAGTTGGAGTCCCATTGCGATCACCCACATATATGCACAGGTCTTTGGAATCATTAACAGTCCGACTTTTGGTTTTGTTTTACTGAATAAAGTTACCGGAAGATAACATCCAAAAGAAATAATGATAGCTGCAACCATCCTTGTCATATGATATCCATAAGTATTTCCCGAAATGAGATATAAGATAATTACCCCTATACCAGTCACAGCAAAGACTGCATTTCTGATAACCGATAATTTCATATTTCCTTCATCTGTACACCAGTTATTCTGCGGAAACATACATATCACAATTCTGACAATCGCTGATATCCATATAACAGCTTCTATTATTACTGGTATTTTAAGTTCTGTAAACGTAAATTTCCAGATATACATCAAAATAATATAAAATACGGTCATTGTTATGGAGGATATCTGAAGTCCGATTCCTAACTGCCTCTTTATTTTATCATTACTTCCATGTACTGCCCGGATAATTCTCGGTACCAGATGAAATGCATCGCCTCCGCAAAGTGTCAATGTCAATATTCCATAAAGAATAAATAACACATTTCCCTGTGAGAATATAAAAAATAAAATTGCGGCAACCAGATCAAAAAGTAAATACACTGTATCGAATATTGCTTCCATCACATCTGGAATCTGTGGTTTGTAATTGTTCTCTTTCATTATAAATTCTGCTCCTTTTCCATCAACTGACTATAAAACAAATAATTTTTCTTACACAGAATTTCGTTTTCATTTCCATTCTCCTCTTAAATGTTCTTCTGCATTATTACAGATCTTATTAAATACACGTATACACATATCCTTTTCTTCTTCTGTTAATCCACTTAACACATTTTGTGCAAACTGCTTTTGTGCGTTTATTCCTTCTTCAACAATCAACTCTGCTTTATCCAGCAAAAAAATCTCAACGTGCTTTTTATTTTCTTCACTTTGTTTTCTTTCAATAAGTTTTTTATTTTCCAGATTTTTCAGCGAAGTTGACACATGAGATTTTGTTGATTTTCTGATCTTTACTATTTCCGCTGCAGTATTGTTCTGCGGATTATTATGTAGAAACATGAGTATATCATATTCCATCTGTGTTAATTCATACTTATCACATACCTTGCCTGAAAGCAGTTCATAATAACTTGTAATTGTTTTATGCTTATCCCAGAAATACATTTCCCTCCTCCTTTATCGTTCTTTTTAGAACGATTATAATGTAATCTTTCTTTTCTGTCAATCCCGTATATTCTTGCTATATCAATGCCAACAGGACTGTTCCCAATGTAATCAGCACAATTCCTGTAGCAGATTTCGGTGTCAGTTTTTCTTTAAAAACAATTCGGGAAAAAACAATTGTGATTAGGATGCTCAATTTATCGATTGGCACTACTACACTTGCCGGACCATCCTGCAGTGCTTTGTAATAACACAGCCAGGAAGCTCCTGTTGCAAATCCGGACAGCACAATGAACAGCAGTTCCTTTTTCCCGATTGTACAAATTTCATCTGTTTTTCTTTTTATAATCACCATAAGCCATGCCATAACCAGTACAACTGTTGTACGAATTGCTGTTCCAAGATTTGAATCAATGCCAGAAATACCAATTTTTCCTAAAATCGCAGTCAGACTGGCAAATACCGCAGACAATACAGCATAAATAAACCAGCTTCCGGTGTGCTGTTCTCTATCCTCTGTTACTTCTTTTTTTGTAATCATCAATGCAGTTCCGATTCCAATCAGACAGATGCATCCTGCTTTTTTCCACGTTAATCCCTCATGAAGAAAAATGAGAGCAAGAAAAATCGTCAAAATTGTGCTGGACTTATCAATCGGTACAACTTTGTTAATATCGCCTTTCTTAAGCGCATGAAAATAGCACAACCAGGAGGCTCCTGTTGCAAGTCCGGACAGCACAAGAAATAATAATGTTCGTCCGCTTATATTATTCACTCCGGACATTGTTCCGGTAAAAAATACCAGAATCCATGAAAACACAAGTACTACAACCGTTCTTAGTGCTGTTGCCACATCCGAATCTGTTTTCTGAATTCCGCATTTTGCAAGAATTGCTGTAATACCTGCAAAAAAAGATGATCCTATCGCATATAAAATCCACATTTTACAATCCCTCCTATGCGTTTAAATATCTGTCCAGAGATCAGTTTTAAATAAGTTAGTAATTGTACAATAAAACCTGTATTTTTGCAAGAAATTCTGCATAAATACGGGCTGTTTTTTTAGTTTTATATTTTATTTTCATTAGGACTACTCATTTTGGGAAGTTAAGGTTATAATAAAGATATTATATGCAAAGAAAGGACTATTTCCATCATGGATACTTCAGCATTTATACATTTTTTATTAGACCGATTTAAAATCGAACATGCGAAACGTGATCGTTCCGGAGTTTATGGATTTACTCAACGTCTGATGGCCTATAACTCTAATAAAATCGAAGGCAGCACTCTAACTGAAGAACAGACTGCTTCTCTCTTCGATACCGGAGTTCTACCAAAATCGGAAGACTACTACCGAGCTAAAGATGTGGAAGAAATGAATGGTCATTTCTTGATGTTTAACAAGATGCTGGACACTCTGGATTCTAAACTTACGGAAGATCTGATAAAAGAATTTCATTATGAATTAAAGAGTGGTGTGTTTGAAGACCGTGCGAATGGCTATGCTATCGGTGATTACAAAAAGCGTCCTAACATGATCGGTATGTATGAAACCGTACTTCCAAGTCAGGTTTCTAATGAAATGGACAAATTATTGGCCTGGTACAATGATCAGGAAATTTCTCTTGATATACTTGCCAGTTTTCATGCACAATATGAAAACATCCATCCTTTCCAGGATGGAAACGGGCGAACCGGACGTATGATTCTCTTCCGGGAATGCCTGTATCACGGTATCGCGCCATTTATCATCGAGGATTCTAACCGGCCCGAATATCTGGATGCATTAAAAATGTATCGGCAGTCACAGGATGTAACGGCATTGATTGCGCTGTTTCGGAAAGAACAGGAGTATTATTGGAATCGTTGTCAGTATTTTCTGGCGGAATAGGTGTCACTGGCAGACTTTTTATGAAACCTTTACCAGAACTGCATTAAGAGAAAGAAGCATGCCCTGAAAGAACCTATGTCAGCAGCATTACCTCCATCATGGGGCAATCTCCCGCCTGGATGTCGGATATCCTGATCCGAGGCAACGGCTACAAGACTAAATTTTATAAAAAAGATTAAAAAATTAGCGGCTTCCGGTTCATCGCCAGAAGCCGCTTGTATTTTAGGATTAATTTAATTGAATATCCTTTGCATAAGAGTATGATATAATTTCGCCCTTCTTTGTAGAGCTATATCCTTTCTCTTTATGAGAATACTTCGAAATATCAACAGAGCCCAAATCCTTAAACTTAATATATATGCGTTCAAGAACTTCCAATTCTTCTTCGGATAAAACACCCTCTGGAATATCACATTCAGGGATTACCTGATGCTTTTCATAGTCATGACCACCCGCTTAGCGGGTGGCATGTTCTCCCCCTATAAGGGGATATTACCTGCTTGCGCCCGGAAGGCACACTGAAGTCTGCTAACTGCACCACATTTACAGCACCCCCCAACTAGGGGGCGCGCCCATGGCGCGCAAACTAAAAATAGGGGCATCGCATTTCACGACTCCCCTATAATCCACTTTATGCAATATGTTTTATTTCAATCACATACTTTTCTTTTAACTTTGAGCATCTATTCTGCGCAATGATTCCTTCATGCTGCAATCTTCCAGCTACAATTCCCGGATGTATTCCTACGCTTTTTGCAAATTCAACAATTTCATCATCTGAAGTATATCTTGTTGGAGCCAGCCTTTTATAATCTGCCGGCGAAATCAAATAGTTTGTTGCAAACTTATCTGCTTCAATTTCCAATTTATCATTGATATCTTTCATTTCTTCAACTGTGCTGCTAATAAATACAGTTTTAATTTTTTGCTGAAGTACGTGTTTAATTTCATGGAATAATGAGAACCAGAATTTATCTGCATCTAACCCTCTATTATTCATCGCAAGTACTACTCTATCCTCTGATACCCATTTAACAGCACCATTCACACCTGAATTTTTTAGATGTGGTAACAAGACAAAAGCGACACCGCATTCAGCAAAAATTTCACGCATTCTTGGAAGGAATTCTTCCGGCTTTTTAACCGTCATCCCCCTAAGCTCTGGCAGATAACCTTTTAGCTTCTCTGCATTATATGGCTTTGTTTCAATACTTTTTGAGATATTTATAGCAGTTTGAATCCACGCTCTGGAATTAATAATTTTTTTCTCGCTATTACAAGATGCACTTGATCGGAAGTTCACTAAAAAATCTGGCTGCAACATAATTCGTAAATCTGCGACCTTAAAATATTTACACAAATTCGCCACTTTTTCATTTATACTTCTTGCAATTGGCAAACCAATGACATCTACAAAATACTTATAGTCTATTTCTTTTGCAAGTTCAGCCTGTGCATCAACATCCTTAGCCTGCTGTATTTCAATCAACTTTTGATCATAAGTATTCTGTAAATTTTGCCAAACTTCTACGCTGGTTCCAAGCATCGTAGAAAGCTTCTTTGCTAAATCATTTGAAATATTAGCCTGACCATTAATCAACTGACTTAAAGTCTTAGCTGTTGTTCCCATTCTTGTGGCAAATTCAGCCTGACTTATTTCCATATCTTCAATAATATCCGCAATATAATATCCAGGGTGATATGCCACTATATCTTTGTATTCATTTACATTACTCATAATGGTTCGACACCTCCGTTACTTTCACAATTTTAATCATTTTACACTGAGCTAAAATGTCTCCTTCTACGATCTCATTACCATCGTTATCACAAGGAATCATTGTAACTCTATAACCCGTATTACCTAATCTTATGCTCCATTCATCTTTCTATCACCCTTTAAATGTTCAAAATGAAACGGAGGATAATTTGCAACATCCATTAAAGACTCTGCATTACGTATGTAGTTTTCTGCAGCTTCGAGTTTCTTTTTTACTTGCTCAGGATATCGCCACTTCTTTTTGTACTCAGAACAAAACTGTTTCTTTGCTGTTTCATTCTTATACATTATCTGCATTCCCAATCTTAATTATTCCTCTCCTTTCATTTTTATTACCATTTTGGTAACGGAATTATATCACTAATCAAAAGAAATTTCAATACACCGCGAATTAATATTTTAAATTTTTATTACCTTTTTCGTAATCACAGCAGGTGGTTTATTTGTTTTCCAAAGTTCCGTTTTTCGGATCAACGAAAAACTCCACAATGTAAAACAGGGCCTTGCCCTAACAAAAAGAGGCACATGGATCAGCAAATCCATACGCCTAATTTATATATTGTTATTATTCCTTACGAATTCTTTCAACTACACTTTCCTGACTCATCTTTTTAAACTGATACTTTGGAATCGCATATGCAATTCCACTTAATATCGGAACCATAAGCAGGCACGGTACGATTGTAAGATGCAGTTGAAAGAAAAATGCCGTAGCAAACGTATTTGATAAAATCTTTTCTGCACCAAACACAACCAGTACGATTGCAATAACAAATGCACCTCCCAAATATATGAATCCTTCTGCAATCAGCATTTTTGATATCTGCTTTTTCGTCATTCCTACAACCTCCAAAAGTGCCAGCTCCTTTTTTCTGCTAATCACAGAAGTTGTTGTTGTATTAAAGAAATTCATAATACCTATAAAAGCTAAAATAACAACAAGGAAACCACCGATCATATAATATTTTCCGACAAACCGCCTAAAGCTCGCCTTCATATCCAATACAGAAGAAACATTTATCATATCATTTTCTTTCAAAACATTTTTATCAATGTATTCTTTTACTTGCTTATCCTCTCCCTTCTTGGCATCAATAGCAGCATACATTGCTGATTGATTTCCTGTCTGGGTGATATACTCTTCTTCTGGGACCATTACTGTAATATAAACAGTATCTGCATACGGATAATCCAGGGAATATGGCATCATAGCTTCTCCGATCACCCCATAATCTTTCTGCTTTCCGTTTCCGTACTCCATTTTAAAAGTTTCGCCAGACTGATAATAAGAAACTGGTTCTTCTGTATATTTATCACTATAGTCCACAATCACATAATCCCCACTTTTAAACGTATCCCAGGAACATTTTTCCCCTTTCCATTCTAACATATCAAACACCGCTTCACTAATTCCGAGGAAATGAACCTTTACAGTATTATCCGCTTTTGTTTCCTCCCAGATTTGTTTTTCATAATCTGTCCAGTTTTCTTTGTTTTTTTCTGCCAATGTCTCCCACGTTTTCATAAGTGCTGGTTCCATCTTATGTCTTTCTTCCGAATAATACACATATCCTGTTTTCTCACTTTCCGGACACTTATTCAGAATCTCTTTGATTTCAGGTGTAATACCATTAAAATTCGTATTTAACAGATTACCTGTCATCTGATCTAATTTAAAATCGGTTGGCAAAAGAATCTTCCTGTATGAATCTAGGTCATATCCCTGCACCAGCATTACAATACAGTTAACCACTACCATAGAAAGAGCGATGGAAAGCATAACAATTAATCCTTTTTTCCAGTTCCGGAATACATTTTGAGCTGCCAGTCCCCACCATGTTACGGAAGTATTTTTTTTCATTTTTCGTCTTGACTGCTCTCCTTCTGCCAAATGCAGAGCTTCCACAGGAGATACTCGTTCAACCATTCTACAAGCCTGCAAACTTGAAAGATACACCGTCAAAAGTGTAAAAAGTGCTGCAACAATAAAAATCAAAGGATTTGCTGATACTACAGTCAGAGCCGTCTGCCCAGCCTGTTCGGTGATTTCATTATCTGCTGTCAATGATGGAGCCATTAAAAGACCTGCAAGATAACCACAAAACAGACCGAGTGGAATGCCAATGACAGACAATCGCCACGCTTGCATACGCACAATTTTTTTCAATTGTTTTCCTGTTGTTCCCACGTTCTTCAATAATCCGTAGGCTCTGATATCCGTTTTCACGGATATATTAAAAATATTATAAATAATTAAGTAACCAGCCAATATCACAAACAGTACCATTACTATAAGGGAAGTGAATGAAAATGAATCCTCTTCAAAAAGATTATATGCCGGATTGACCTCCAATCCTGTCCCTGCTTTCGTAAATTCTGCTGTCTTAGATATATTTTCTGTTTTCTTTTCCAGGTTCCAAAGATTCTTATACCAGACCGAATATTCTTTACAGCCATTATAGATACCATTTTGTAACTCATCCTGTGTAACGTGATAACGATTTTCCTTTGCATAGGATTCGGATACCCAGATCATCTGTCCTAAAACAGCCTTATCACCCTGCCAGAATCCACATATCTGAAACGTATCTGTCTTATATTGTTTCAGCATGGGATTTACTTCCCAGGTCAGCGTTACTTCTTCCCCAATCTTTGGTGTAACACCCATAGCTTCCAGTACCATGCTACTAAGCGCTACCTCATTCTTTTTCTCCGGCAATCTTCCTGTAGTCGGCAGACAATTAAAACTTTCTGCCATATTTTCATCTGCATATCGGACCTCTACGGAAAATCCAAACCGCTCATCCATTCCAGCTCCCAGAAAAATACCGGAACCATATCGTTCCACATCTTCATCCTGTTCTATTGTTTTTTGCAATCTCTCCGCATCTTCTTCTGACAAATTCTGCGCAATAGCATGGGATGAATCCATAAATTGCTTAATTTCTGTTGCTCTTTTGGAAAGCATCATGGATACGCTCCCCACAAATAGGCTTGTAAATAACAGTGATGTCAACATGATTGCAATAACAGCAATAATATTTCTTGCTCGGTTCATTTTCATAAAACGTTTCGTCAATAATCGTAACGTTTCTTTATTCTCTACTTTTACCATATAATCGCCCTCACTATACCAAACCACTGTCTGAAACAATTTTTCCGTCTTCTATCTGTAAAATCCGGTCTGCCATCTGGGCAATCTCTTCATTATGGGTAATCATAACGATGGTTTGGTGAAAACGCTTACTGGTTACTTTCAGAAGCCCTAATACATCCTGACTTGTTTTCGAATCCAAATTTCCAGTCGGCTCGTCAGCGAGCAAAATGGCAGGTTTTGCAGCTAAGGCTCTTGCAATTGCCACTCTCTGTTGCTGTCCACCGGATAGAGCGCTTGGCAGGTTTTCCAATTTTGTCCGAATACCCAGTGTATCAATAATTTCATCTACATAACCTTTTTCTACCTTTTTTCCATCCAGTTTCACAGGAAGAATAATATTTTCCCATACATTCAACATCGGAACCAAGTTATACTGTTGAAATACGAAACCAATATTCCTACGTCGGAAAATGGTAAGCTCTTCATCTGTCATATGGCTTAAGTTCTGTCCATCCACAATTACCTGCCCAGATGTTGGATTATCTAATCCTCCAATCATATGAAGCATCGTAGACTTTCCGCTCCCAGAAGTTCCAACAATCGCTACAAACTCCCCCTTTTCCACTTCTAAATTTACACCATCAAGGGCTTTGACTT
>NZ_CDRRQK010000025.1:0-42844 GCF_977044405.1 Dorea sp. | reverse complement strand
AGCGCTTTCTCATGTCGTGATTGGCATGCGGTAGTGTATGAAATAGTTGGAGGGCGTAACTGTGAGTGCTTACCCCGGGAGTATCATAAAAAGAACTACCGGGGTAAGCATCCTCAGTTACGCCCTCCATTTCATACATTAATTATCGCCTGCCAGTCACGACTTGCGTATGCCTTGGTATAAGGGCTGGGTAGCATTCGGAATGAGGCTTAGAAGTAGTTAGAGAGTCTGGATTCCCGTTAACAGAAAGCAAATCCACTGTTTGAGACGAACGTCGAGTTTGGGTTTGCTTTCTGTTGCTTTTAGGAAATTCAGGCTCTCTTACTACTTCTTGCCTCATGGAGTCGCGGACCAGATCTTATACCAAGGCATACGCAAGGACCGGGAATCCACCCCAAATTAATGTATTAAACAGCAACTACCTCTCCAACAACTGCTCTATCTTCGACACAAACAAATCAAACGCCACATCGTTCTTCCCACTATTGATCACGATATCCGCCTTCGCTCTTGTCGGCTCCACATACAGATAGTGCATCGGTTTTACCGTTGTCAGATATTGTTCGATAATACCATTCAGATCTCTTCCACGTTCTTCCACGTCTCTTGAGATACGTCTTAAAATTCTTTCATCCGCATCCGCTTCCACATACACCTTGATATCCAGAAGATCACGGATTCTTGGGTCTGCCAGAAGCAGGATTCCTTCTACCAGAATGACCGGTCTTGGTTCGATCTTGATGACTTCGTTCGAACGGTTATGCTGGCCATAGTCATATACCGGACACTCGATCGTCTTTCCTTCTTTTAGCTGCTTAAGATGCTCCACCAGAAGGTCCGTCTCCAGGGAATCCGGATGATCATAGTTGACTTTTACACGCTTTTCAAATGGAATCCCATCCTGTCTGCGGTAATAGTTATCATGATAGATTACTACCACATCATCACCAAAATGTTGTTTTACTCTGTTCGTAAATGTGGATTTTCCGGATCCTGATCCTCCGGCAATCCCGATAATAATATTTTCCATCGCCTTTTCTACCTCGTAAGTCCGAATTCTTCCGGCATGAACCTCGGACAGATATTCTCTGATGTACAAATTACCGTTGATGCAAGTCTGGTGCCGATTCCGCAGGCTTCGCGTAATGTCTTCCCGTAAGTAAGTCCGATACATACTCCGGAGAAAAATGCATCTCCGGCTCCGGTTGTATCGATCACGTCGACTTTCAGTGCAGGATAGATTACCTTATTACCTTCCCGGTCCGCATACACGGCACCGTCACCACCCATGGTTACCACCATCTGCGGAATCTGTGCCGAGCGGATGCGCTCCGGAAGAATCTCTGCTAATTCCTCTGCTGTCATCTGTTCATAATCTTCTGAGAACAGGATTCCCGCCTCCTGCTGATTACATACAAAGCAGGCCGTTCTTCTTAGGAAATCTCTTCTTTCAATCGCAATTGTCATATTTGATACGATCGCGTATACCTTTTTATTATATTTTTCCGCATAATAAAATGTTTTCTTCACGATCTCTTTATCAATGTCAATCTCTATTACGATACTGTCCGCATCTTTGAAGATCTCATCCCCTTGTTCATCCAGTATTCTTTCGACCGGGCTGTGATCCGGTCTTTTGGAAATCGATGCAACTACATCGCCTTCATGGTCGAAAACGGCAAGCCATGTTCCCATGCCGTTTTCAACTTTTCTCATATAGCTGGTATTGACCTTGTGACGGTTCAATTTCTGGATTACATCTTCCCCCATCGCATCATTGTCAACCAGACTGATAAATGTCGGTTCCAACTCAACATTTGCTATATCTTCCACAACATTGCGGCCTACGCCACCATGAATCTGCACGATTGTTCCCGCATTTCTCCCATAAGGAATGTATGGGGATGTGGAATACCCTTTGATATCAATAAATACGTCTCCGATGACTACAATTCCCATCGTACGTTTCTCCTTCGTCTTTTTCCTAAATCTGCGAGCAGTATACCATCTTATCTACATAAGCTCCACCACTGGTAATGTGCTGGATGAAGAAAGATGAAAAGATTACTGCTAACGGGATCGCAATCGTTACATACATGATACAAGCGATAACTTCATTTACATTCAGATAAGCTTTGAGTGCTCCGGCTGCTGCACCAAGTACTGCTCCTCCAGCCATTGCCAGCAGAAGGCATACCCACCATGGTGCGTTATAGTGTAGTCTGATACGTCATAAGCATCCGGATTATCATAATATGCATTTCCAACAGCTGCTGCTCCGATATCACTTGCACTCATATCCAGAACAATGAACTTGAATGTAAAATCAATATCATTAGCCGCACAGTAATCTCTACATGCTTCATAAGTTGTCTGGTTAAATGACTGGTCTGTAATGTCTCCGGCATCTGTAATCATGCAGACTCTGTACTTGGAACTGCCTTTATTCTCTGTCGTTGCCGTTTTTCCTCCACATCCAGACACCATAAGCACCATTGTGGCAACAATCAGAAGTACCGACACTGCTTTCTTCCATTTTATCATTCTTTTCATTGCTCATTCTCTTGTCTAAAATGTAAAACTTCACACTTTATCCAGTATAAAAAGGATTCTGTTGATTGTAAATCATTTTTTCATTTGGCAGCAAATACCTAAAAAAGGATGTAGCTTTCGCTACATCCCAAGTCTTTCTACTACTTCCTGTGCAGCCGGAGTTCCGGCAACGCCTCCGATACCTGTCTCTCTTAATGATACGTCCATCTTATCTCCGACTTCTTTCATCGCATCAATCACCTGATCCAGTGGTATCTTACTGGTAATTCCTGCAAGTGCCATGTCTGCTGCTGCCAGTGCATTGACCGCACCGCCGACATTACGTTTTACACATGGAACTTCTACCAGTCCGCCTACCGGATCACATACAAGACCCATCAGGTTCTTAAGTGCCATCGCACATGCATGTCCGATCTGATCCGTATCACCACCTTTGATATAACAGACCGCACCGGCCGCCATACCAGATCCAGATCCGATCTCTGCCTGACATCCGCCGGATGCACCAGCCAGATATGCCCGGTTGGCAATGATCTGTCCAAGTCCGGCTGCCACATACATGGCTTCTATCATCTTTTCTTCCGGAACATTATATTCTTTATAATAAGTAACAAGTACTGCCGGCAATACTCCGCATGCCCCTGCGGTAGGTGCTGCAACAATACGTTTCATACAGGCATTGTTACATCCCATCTTCAGTGCATTGGACATTACCTTTGCAACAAAATCCCCACAAAGCGGTTCTTTATTCTCACGGTACTGATCCATCAGTCCGCCCTCGGTTCCTACCAGTCCGCTTCTTGACACTTTATCTGCTTCATAAGCATCCAGTGCATCCAGCATGGACTGCCACATATACTTCATCTTCTCCCAGGAATCCGTAATACTGATATCCCTTTCCTGCGCATCTTCTACCTGAATGGCTTTCCAAAACGGAATATTATCCTTTTCCCCTCTGATCTTCGCCTCTTCCATCGACTGATATGACATATGATTATCCTCCACTATCTATACTGACCCGTTCGGATCAAGAAATTTCACACGTATGATTCCCGGTTTGCTCTCCAGCTCATCAATTGCACTTCTCGGTATTACCTGATCGGTCTCTACTACCATAACTGCAGTTCCGCCTCTTTTGTCGCGGAATACCTGCATGGTAGCCACATTAACCTCTGCCTTACTAAGTGCTGCTGCAACTTCCATAATTCTTCCGGGTTCATCTACATTTCTGATAATCAAAGTACAGCTTTCCCCGCTGAAATTCACATCAATCCCATCTAATTTACAGACGCAGATTCTTCCACCACCGATGGAATGTGCCTGAATCTTCATCTGCGGCACACCTTCTGCTTCCATAATGATCTGCGCTGTATTCGGATGTGCGCCTTTGATATCCTTGTTCTTCATCACAAAGTCCATCCCCATGTCCTTTGCGACATCATAACTATCTGGAATACGCATGTCATCTGGCATCATCCCCAATAAACCTGCGATCAACGCCTTGTCCGTTCCATGCCCCTTTCCGGTGGCAGCAAATGAGCCATGCAGATACACTTCAGCCCTCTCCGGCTGGCGGCCAAACAGCTGTCTTGCAATCAGCCCGATTCTTACTGCTCCTGCAGTATGTGAACTGGACGGCCCTACCATCACAGGTCCTAAGATGTCAAAAATATTTCCCATATTTTCTTTTCCCTTTCTTCTTTATTATAACTGTCTGCCCTTCCCCATATATCAATGACAGACTTTAATTATGATAATTATATTATACTTTCCTGCGCCTCCTTTTACAATGGTCAATGATTGTTTTTTCCCGGATGTTATGCTAACATTATTAACATATTTTCCAACATATAAATATAAGGAAGGAATCAACATGAACAAAAAAGAAGTATTAGAGATCCGCAAGCAGTTTTCCCCTGAAAACTGTGCCATCACACGTATCTGTGGATGTTACGTGGATCACGAAAAAGAAAAGAAAATGGAACTAAAAAAAGCCTTCTTATCCTTACCGGAAGAAGAAGCATTTAAATATTTTGACATCTTCAAGCATACACTTTCCGGAACGATCGGAAAGAACCTGATCAATATGGAATTTCCTCTGGATCAGGAGTTAAATGGCGGAACCCAGGAATTCCTTATGAAATTAAAAGACAGTAAGCTTCAGGACGATATGCTCCTTGAGGAATTCTATGATAAGATCGTGGAAAGCTATGAATACGGAGAAAATTATTATATCATCCTGATTCATGCAGTATACGATGTTCCGGGTAAAACCAAGGACGGCCTCGAGATGGAAGACGCATCTGACACCGTATATGAGCATCTCCTTTGCAGCATCTGCCCGGTCAATCTTACCAAAGCAGGCCTTACCTATAATGCCGCCACCAACAACATCGAAGACCGTATCCGCGACTGGATCGTAGAAGCTCCTGTAAAGGGATTCTTATTCCCGGCATTCCAGGACCGTGCAACTGACGTACATAACGTTCTGTACTATACAAAAAAACCGGAAGAGTTACAGCCTTACTTTGTAGAACATGTCCTTGGCAGCACAACGCCACTTACCGCCGGCGATCAAAAAACCACTTTCCAGACAATCGTAAGTGATGCACTCGGCGAAGACAGCAGCTATGAAGTTGTCCGCAACATCCACGACAACCTAAACGAAATGATCGAGCAGGCAAAAGAAGAACCGGAACCTCTCGAATTATCCAAGACCGATGTTAAAAAACTCCTGACCCGCAGCGGTGTAGAAGAAGAAAAACTCAGCTCCTTCGATGATGACTTCGACGAGACAGTCGGCGTACACGGCACCTTACTGGCCTCCAACATCGCCAGTGCAAAAACCTTCCAGATAGAAACCCCGGATGTCGTAGTCAAAGTCAATCCCGAACGCTCTGATCTGGTTGAAACAAAAGTCATCGACGGCAGACGCTGCCTCGTCATCGCCATCGACGATCACCTTGAGGTAAATGGTATCGAAATCGGATAATTTTCATATTTTCTAAAAAATTGAAATTTTTTTAATTTTTTTCAAAAAAACATTTGCATTTTCCGTAGACCTGTGATATTATACTACTTGTCAAGCGGAAATGGCGGAATGGCAGACGCGCTAGATTCAGGTTCTAGTGGGAGCAATCCTGTGAGGGTTCAAGTCCCTTTTTCCGCATAACAAAAGCCTTGAAGAGAAATCTTCAAGGCTTTCTTTTTTTATTCCTGCGACTTTTCAATCTCTTCTATAATCTTCAGCGCACTTTCCGCTACATCCACACTCACCCAGATATCAACACCATATATCCCAAATCCCGCAACACCATACGCAGATACACTTGAACTTGCTTCTTGAGTAAATGCAGCAATTCCATTTTCCTTTAACATTTCTACCAGCATCTCTGCTTCGATGATATTTTCTGCATTATAAATCTTTTTGTATCCTGCTTCCTTCATAAGAATCCCTCCTCGTTTTGGGTGACTTTGTAACCATTTTTTCAAGTATATCATATTCTTTTAGTGTTAGTACCAAAAAACCAGAAATTCACGTCCTCATGGCTCACCGGGGTAAGCATCCACGGTTACGCCCTCCGTTTGATACATTAATTACCGCCTTCCAGTCACGACTTGCGTATGCCTTGGTATAAGGGCTGGGTAGCATTCGGAGTGAGGCTTAGAAGTAGTTAGAGAGTCTGGATTCCCGTTAACAGAAAGCAAAGCCACTGTTTGAGCCGACGGGCGAGTTTGGTTTTGCTTTCTGTTGTCCTTAGGGAATACAGGCTCTCTTACTACTTCTTGCCTCATGGAGTCGCGGATCAGATCTTATACCAAGGCATACGTAAGGACCGGGAATCCACCCCAAATTAATGTATTAACACTTATTTTCTTATCCTCTCCTTCAACTCCTCCAAAATCTCCTTATGCTGCCCTGACTGCATCCGAGGGAATGCCTTCACCAGACGTTCTCCGACTTTTGTACGGTTCTCTGCCATCTCTTCGTATCTGGCTTTCAGTTCTTCCATACGGACCTTCATCTCTTCTATATTGATCTTCGGAGCCATTTCTCCAACACGGGCTTTTGGCTCTTCCAAACGTTCTTTCAAACCATCCACAATTGTCTTTGGCTCTTCCAGGCGTTCTTTGAATCCATCTACGATTGCCTTTGGTTCCTCCAGGCGTTCTTTGAATCCATCTACGATCGCCTTTGGTTCTTCCAGACGTTCTTTGAATTCTTCTTTTGCATTGCTTAACTGCTCTTTCTTCTCTTCCTGGAACTCTTTGCCTTCCATTACATTTTCGTAAATATTTTCTCCGACCTTATTAGAGAGATCCTTAAGTTCAGAAGCAATCTTCTCCATCGCTTCCAGTCTGCGGTTCATCTTAAGGATTCCGGAAGCAGTTACATACAGATCGGCAAAAAGTGCAATTGCCAGTGCTGCCATAATTATAATTCCAACAACCAGTGGTATCAGTGTCAGCGCTTTATGGATCAGCGGATGAATCACTTTCACGATCAGTACGCAGAACACTCCCCAGATCAATGAAAATATCAGACATACATATCCGCCAATATTAAGTGGCTGGTTCGAATAATCCCACCACTTATTATGGAATATTTTCTCCAGAAGGTATCCTGTAATTCCCTCAATAGCTGTAACCAATAATGTCGATGTTATATAGAGAAGAATCAGATTCTCTTCAAACGGTGTCAGAAACTGGACAACCACTCCGACACCAATTCCATATACCGGACAGATGGGTCCATTCAAGAATCCTCTGTTTACAAACTTTCCTTCTTTTACTGCAGCATACGCGACCTCCGTACACCATCCTAAAAAACCATACACAAAAAAATACAGTGCAAAATAATAAATCTGCATCTACTCATCCTTTCCTTATTACCATATTCTTTCTCCGATAAATTATGATCCTTCCGATTAGATCATTCCTATGTACTTTCATACTCCTGTAATTTTCCGTTCTTATCGGACTTACATCATATTATACGTGATTCATTCTCATTAGACAATAAACAGATTTTTCATATACGTTAAGCTTTTGTTGACAAATGATACAATTCTAAAGTTTTCCTTACAACTTCGTGAATATTCTGTGACCTCTCTTGAGAGTTTTTTTCAAACATTATAAAATAGAATATGGGTAGTATCCAGGAGGGATTAAATAATGAGTATAAATAATAAGAAAAACACAAGGCGAACAACAGATATCTTCGATGATGACTTCGAAGTAATCTACGAAGGTGAGCTGCCAGACATCTCCATCGATGATGACGATGATGATTACCGTGATGTATTATCCGGTCTTTCTGATATTGATCATACAGATTATATCCGGAAAAATGACTATGATAAGCTGACAGCCAAACTCAACGCCAGAAAAAACAGTAAAAAGTATGATCACTATTACAACGACGATGACTATGATGATGACGACGACGATGACGATTATTATGACAACCGCCGTAACAGACGTAATAAAAAGAAAAAAGATGACAATAAAGAAAAAAGCAGTAAAAAGAAAAAACGAGGAAATGTAAAGGTTCCAAATCTTGCCAAGCCTGTTGCAAAAACCGCAAAAACAGGTGGAAAATTTATATTAAAAACAATCAATCTACTTCTTAGAATCGGTACAATGCTTCTGATTGCAGCAATTATCTATTTACTGGGAACGCATTTTATCTCTAATATCGGTTCTTTTGACAGCATTGTTTCAAGCATGACTGCTGCGAACCAGCCATTGATTGCTTATCTGGCTGTAGCTGCTGTCTTACTGCTCTATGAGATTATTACATTCTTCTGCGTTCTTGGCGGAAAGAAATATAATCGGAAAGGGGACAAGATTGATACAGGACGCGGACTGGTTTCATTTATTATTATAGGTGCCGGTACATACTGTTCAGCCCTTTTCTATTCACTGATTCCGCAGTCACCATCTGCACTGCAGGGTGTTGCAAGTGCACTGCAGGTATTTGGAAGTTTAAAAGAAACATTACTTCCAATCTGTGTTGCGGGTGTGATCAGCTGCATTATAAGAAAATTCGTAATACGATAATCATTTAACCTAAAAAACATGCCGGTTATCCGACATGTTTTTTTATTATTAAATATTAAATTAGAGTGTATCTCTCTATCTAAATATTCATTTTCTTTTGTTTCTTCTTTTTTAATATTCTCTTTGCAATTTTCCTGATCACCAGAACAATACCTGCGATTAAGACGATAACAATAAGCACAACCCCTATGATCATTGCCGCAAATCTATTCGGGTGTTTTACCAGATCTATTATATTTCTGCTGTCATCAACAACTTTACGTTCGTGAGTTGATGCATAGTATTCGGATACATTTGCAATTCCATCCCCGTCTGTATCGTCAAATGACTGCATGTATCTTGCGATCGCATCCCAGGCTTTTAATTCTGTCTTGCCTTCCATGATTGCATGATCTTCCAGATTCTCTATTGGCTCTCCATTCTTATCTTTGGGTACGATTGATAACAAGCCATGTGATACGTCTATCACCGATCCCAGCATCTGTCCGGTATACAGATCTGTCACCACGCGGTACAGCTTGTCATCCTGTATTTCTTCTCTGTCCCCGTCTTTGGTCAGATAACAGTCTGTCACTTTATTTAATATCAGTCTGTGTGGATTATATGTAAAGTTCATACCACTACAGTATAGTCTCGCAATCGTCATAAAATCCGATACCGAGGCGTCTACTTCCGCCACCAGTTTTAATTCTTTTCCTGTCAGATATGCACTGATCAGAGGATAGCCGGCAAGCCCGTCTTTTCCGATTCCAAGTGAAAATGAATTATATACCTGTTCCACCGTGATATCACCCTTCGTATATGTATCACGCACTGTTCCACTTGGAACAACTGCGATATCTACCGGCGTTCCATCATAATCCTCTGAATTTTCTACTGCATACACATATGCATCCGACATAATATCTCCAAGATTCAGCTCTTCATGTCTGGTACTCATTTCTTCCAGATCGTTAAATTCAATATCATTCTCCGCCAGTACCTGATCTTTGGTATATCCAAAATGACTCAGATAATTCGTATCTACGGTTTTCATCAATTCGTCTATACGTTCTTGCGTTGCCTGATCTGATTCTACTTCATCTGTAACCGGCATCAGTTTGTATGTGTCCATTTTCCAGCGCTTATTCTTTTTCTGTGTCATAGACAATGACCCCAGATTCTTTCCATATTCACCACAGGATACGATATAGGTATCTCCATGCCGGATTGGTTCTTCCAGTGTTGTATGCGTATGTCCGCTTATGATCAGATCAATATCAGGAACATTTTTTGCAAGGATCTCATCTTCCGAACTATCTTCATCCTCCCAGGTTCCACTATGCGAAACGCAGGCGATCATATCCACATCTTCATGTTTCTGAATCTCTTTTACTGTCTCGCTGGCCGCTTCTACCGGATCTTTGAACTTTAATTCACACGTCGGCGCACATTCCAGGGAATCTTTTCCAAATACTCCAAGAACCGCAATCTTCACATCTCCTTTTTGAAGCACGACATAGTCCTTCACTCCATATGTCTGAAATGCTGTCTGAATCTGCTTCTGTCCTTTCGTCAGCCCTTCCTCTTCCATCGCATCCCAGTCCACATTGCAGACTACAAGATCCGGAACTTTTTCCTCTGAATTCTTAGCAGTCTTCAACATATCCGCAAGTCCACTGGAGCGGTAATCAAATTCATGATTACCAAGCGTAGTCACATCACATCCAAGATATCCCAGCATACGCAGTTCTGCCGCCTCTGTTGTATACACTGTCTGGATCAATGTTCCCATCGAAAAATCACCGGCATCTAACACAAGTGTATCCGGATTATTTTTCTTCTGAGTATCAATCAACGTCTTGAGTCTCGCAAATCCGCCTACTTCCTGTTTTTTCCCATCTACGATCGTATCAAAACTATTCAGGTGCGAATGTGTATCATGCGTAAATAATACATCCAGTTGTTTCTCCTGCTGTGCTGCCTCCGTCTGCATCCCCAGCACCGACGGTGTACACAGTATCACTGCAAGCATTGCCACAACAATTTTCTTCCATTTTCTCATAGTTTTTCCTTTCTCTGCCCGTAAGCATCCTTCCTCTGCAGAATTCTATCGTTATCACGAACTTTATTTACTTATTATTTTTTAACCACTGCGTTGCACAGTATGCAAGACAACTTGCTCCGATCGGGCATACGTCTTCGTTAAAGCGTACTTTTGGATTATGTGCACCGTATTGTCCTCTTTCATCTGTATATCCCGCAGACAGATACATAAAAGTAGATGGAATCTTTTCTGCAATCGAAGCAAAATCTTCCGATGCACTTGCAGAGATTCCAGGATATGGCTGCATTCCAGGGATGTCCATTTCTTTCATATATCCTACGAATTCATCTGTAAGCTTCGGATCACAGATAAGCGGTGGTACCTCCGAAAGCATGGTAATCTCTACCGTTCCACCATAATTTTCTGCCGTCTTTGTTGCAACTTCTTTCATTCTCCGGACCATAAGTTCTCTTGCCTGCTTATCATTGCTGCGGATGGTTCCTTTCAGCATTGCAGTATCCGGAATAATATTCTCTGCCGTACCTCCCTGAAACTGTCCAACAGTCATAACGCATGCTTTGGTTGGATCGACTTCCCTTGCCATGATTGCTTCCAGTGCCAGATATACATGAACTCCGATATTGATCGGATCAATTGCGTTCTGCGGATACGCCCCGTGAGAACCTTTTCCTGTGATATCAATCTGGAATCCATCTACCGAATACATCATTGTTCCATTGTCATTATACATGTAGATTCCTACCGGCATCTGTCCTGCTGCCACATGATAAGCAAGTGCAGCATCTACTTTAGGATTCTCAAGTATTCCATTTTCAAGCATGTTCTTGCTTCCCTGGAAGTTCTCTTCTGCAGGCTGGAACATGAATTTTACCGTTCCTTCCAGTTCCGCCTCATTTTCCTTAAGCATCTTAGCTGCTGTTAAAAGCATCGCAGCGTGAAAATCATGTCCGCATGCATGCGCTTCTTTCCCCGTCGGACATGCAAATGGCTCTCCACTTTCTTCCGGCATCGGAAGCGCATCCATATCTGCACGAAGCATCAGACATTTTCCCCCGTGACCTAAAGTTGCCGTTACTCCGTAACCACACTCCTTGGGATCTAATCCATACTCTGCAAGCTTTTTCATAACATATGCTTTTGCTTTCGGCATATCAAGTCCGACTTCTGCATTTGTGTGGAAATACCGTCGGTTTGCAATTGTTTCTTCTCTGAGTTCCTGCGCTCTCTCATAATAATTCATGTCGTTCTCCTCTTTTCTATTATGCTGTCCGTGATTGCAGATTAAGAAAAAAAGCATAACACCTACATCTTCTGGTGTTATGCTTTTTCAATGCGGATAACAGGACTTGAACCTGCACGTCGTGGACACTAGATCCTAAGTCTAGCGCGTCTGCCAATTCCGCCACATCCGCATATAAATCAGTATACAAAAGAATCTGCCATCTGCAGTTTCTTTTATACTTTTGTATAAAAAACGCAAACTTTTCATTCGAAAAATCTGCGTCTTTATCAATCGTGAGCGTGCGGGGATTCGAACCCCGGACAACTTGATTAAAAGTCAAGTGCTCTACCACCTGAGCTACACGCCCATAAAACTGGGCTAGTTGGATTCGAACCAACGAATGCAGGAGTCAAAGTCCTGTGCCTTACCGCTTGGCGATAGCCCAATAAAAGAAAAAAGGGTGGGTAATGGGACTCGAACCCATGATATCCAGAACCACAATCTGGCGCGCTAACCAACTGCACCATACCCACCATACTACCTATCGAACTGTCTTTTTGTCCAACTAAGTATCACCATATTAAATTTTGTGGTTAAACGAGCCTGGGGGGATTCGAACCCTCGACCTACGGCTTAGAAGGCCGTTGCTCTATCCAGCTGAGCTACAGACTCACATTTTTACCACACCCAAAACAATTTGTTTTGGCAGAGCGGGTGATGGGAATCGAACCCACGTATCCAGCTTGGAAGGCTGGTGTTCTACCATTGAACTACACCCGCATAAGTATCGGGGTGACAGGATTCGAACCTGCGACCTCCTGGTCCCAAACCAGGCGCTCTAGCCAAGCTGAGCCACACCCCGATGTGATGTTTTTCTGTGTCATTTTGTTGCATCTCCGTGACACAATATGTATTATATATGAGCGTCTTATAAATGTCAACAACTTTTTTCACATTTTTTTATATTTTTTTCAAATGTTTATTTTATAGCGAAAATTCAAGCTTTTTCGCATCCTCTTATCCATACAATGAAACAAAGACAATCAGCCGGCGCCTTCTCTCACCGGCCAATCTTCTTTTTATTCTGTCATGTACCTCTATACGTTTTTTACCTTTCCCTGTCCGTTATCCTTCCAGATACTTCTGCGTAATCTCAAGTTTTCTGTCCTCACTGATATTCATGACCATATAACTCGGCTTACGCCCAGGCTGTCTTGGATAACAGAGACTGCCCGGATTCAATGTGATCAGATCTTCTTCTTTTTCGTAAAACGGCTTGTGTGTATGCCCATACATCGCAATATCCGCTCCACGGCCTCTTGCTTCTCTTTTTAATCGTTCCTCACCCATAGAGACATAATAACCATGCCCATGCGTCGTAAAGATATGGTAACCGCCTGCTATAAACTCTTCTTCTCCCGGAAGATCAGAGAAAAAGTCATTATTTCCTCTCACCATATGTACCGGACAGTCCGCAACAGCCGGGATATAATCCTCATCCCCTTCTACATCTCCAAGATGAATCAGCATATCAAGCGGCTGTTCTTTTTCAATCACCCGGTCAAAGTTCTTATGAGATCCATGTGTATCACTAATGATCAAAATCTTCATACTTGCACCTTCATCTTATGCTTTATTTCTGTTCCAGAATTTTACGTATCTTTTTAAGCCCTTCCCCTCTGTGGCTTAATTCATTTTTCTTATCCGGCGCAAGTTCCGCACTGGTGCAGCCATATTCCGGCAGGAAAAATATCGGATCATAGCCAAATCCATTTTCCCCGGCAATCTCGTACCCGATAATTCCCTCCATGGTTCCTCTTACGACCTCACAGGATCCGTCCGGCATTGCAGCTGCAATCGCACATACGAATCTTGCCGTACGTTTTTCATCCGGCACACCTTCCAGGCGGTCTAAAAGCGCCTGATTCTTGATATCATAAGAAGTATCTTCTCCCATATATCTGGATGAATAGATTCCCGGTTCTTTATTAAGATAATCAATCTCCAGTCCCGAATCATCCGCCAGCACAACTGCGTCTTTATATTCCGGCATCTGGCATGCGATCTTTGCGATCTCTGTCGCCTTTATCATCGCATTTTCTTCGAATGTCGATCCGTCTTCCACTACATCCGCTTTAATCCCTGCTTCTTTCTGTGATAAGATTTCTACTCCAAGATCACTCAAGATAGCTCTGATCTCTACCATCTTATGTTCATTTCCCGTTGCAAATATTATTTTCTTCATCGTTTTTCTGCTCCTATTTCTCTTCCGGACGTCTTGCCTTTGGCGGCTTTGGTCCTAAGAACTGGTAAAAATATGTTTTCAGCATACCATTATAAATCTTCCTGTTGCGGTCCGCTTTGCGTCCAAAATAACGCTCTGCATCCTCATAAGAAGTAATCATATATGCCGACCATGTATCAAGCTTCTTAAAGCTGTCTCCAAATGCTTTATATAATGCCGGCAGATCCCTCTTATCCTCCAGACGCTCACCATAAGGTGGATTGGTGATGATAAAGCCATATTTCTTTGGATGGCTTAACTCCTTTACATCACGCTCCTGAAAATGTATCAGATGATCCACTCCTGCTTCCCTTGCATTACGTCTGGCTACTTTGATGACCGATCCATCTACATCATAGCCCTGAATATCCGTCACGATATCATCGTTGATCAGTTCATTTGCTTCATTAATGGTATCATACCAGAGCTTCTTCGGAATCAGATTCGTCCAGCTTTCTGCTGTAAATGAACGGTTCATTCCCGGTGCGATATTGGCCGCGATCATAGCCGCCTCTATCGGAAATGTACCACTTCCGCAGAACGGATCTACAAAGATCCTGTCCTTATGCCATGGTGTCAGCATAATCAGTGCTGCCGCAAGCGTCTCTGTAATCGGTGCCTTTCCTGCCACCTCGCGGTATCCTCTCTTATGCAGCGATATTCCCGATGTATCGATCCCTACTGTTACTACATCTTTTTTCAGGAATACTCTTACCGGATAAGATGCCCCGTCTTCGGAAAACCACTCTACGTGATATTTCTGCTGCAGTCTTCTTACCATTGCTTTTTTCATAACCGACTGAATATCCGACGGACTGAATAATTTACTTTTTACAGAAGCTGCTTTTGCAACCCAGAACTTTCCATTTTCCGGAATATAGTTCTCCCAGTCGAGCGCTTTTGTATTTTCAAATAATTCTTCATAGCTCGTTGCTTTAAAGCTTCCTACTTTCAGAAGGACTCTTTCCGCTGTACGCAGGAAAATATTGGCACGGCAGATTGCTTCTGCATCACCGTAAAATCCAACTCTTCCATCCTCCACTTCCGAGATATCATATCCCAGATCTATAATTTCTCTTTTTAATACTGCCTCCAGTCCAAAATGACAGGGTGCGATTAATTCCATTTTTCTCATTTAATTCTCCATATATGCTATGTATTAATTCCTACTTTATTATCTTACTGATATGCATTAGTCTTTGTCAATATATTTAAAAAGAGACGGGAATTTTTTAACAAAACCCCGTCCCATTTTATCTTTTACATTCTATTGATCATGATCCTGCATAGCCTTCTTTTTAGTAATTATCGCTTTCATTTCCATAATTGTAGGCATTTTTATCTGTTGAATTTTTATCGTATGCGTTTTTATCATATGCATTCTTATCTGTGCTGTTCTTTCCATACGCATTTTTATCATATGCATTCTTGTCTGTGCTGTTCTTTCCATACGCATTTTTATCATATGCATTCTTGTCTGTGCTGTTCTTGCCATATGCATTCTTATCCATGCTGTTCTTGCCATATGCATTCTTATTGGATGTGTTTCTGGATGCATTCTTGTCGGACATGTTCTTGTTAGATGTGTTGTGACAGTTTTCTGATGAATTGTAATTTTTAGCCATTTTTTCTATTCCTCCTAATCATTTTTGTTACAAAATTAGTATGTCCGTACATTTTTTCTTTATACATTTGGGCAGATATTAAGATTTTTTTAATATTTTTCTTGCTTTTTATTCCCTACTATATTATACTTGTGGTGTAGAAAGGACACTTTCTACAACCCCTTATTAATTATTTATACTCCCCTCAAAAGACCGATGGCTCCCCCATCGGTCTTTTATTTTTGCAACACACCGTCTGTAGTCTATCTCTTTCCTATATTTTTACAAAAAGCATCTTCAAAAAAAGAACCCCTCATATATCACACACTCGTCCATCAGATTTATCAATCCAGCTTGCCAAATATGTTATTACGAAAGATTCTCTTATGTTTCTCTATTATATTATCTCAACTTCTATATTCAAGAATACATTCTCATTCCTTCTGCGCTCACCGCCTGGAATTTGTAATCAGTTTTATTACTACGCATACACACAGAAGCGGAATAAAAATCGGTGCAAGAATACTGATGATTCCTCCGATCACTGCAACAATCAATATAACAATTCCCACAATTGCCAGTATGAGCAATAATTTTTTCCACCATGTATCCAGCCCCAGAATGTGGATTCCGCTATATCCAGACTCTTCTCCACAGCCTTGTTCGTACTCCTGACTGCGCTGCTGGCGTCTTGGCTCGTAGCTTTCGTATGTTTCCTGTGTATTGCCCTTTATCTCTTCTGATGTCACAATATTCTTTGCAATTGCCCATGGATCTCCAAGTTCGTCCAGAACTTCTCTTTCACTTCGTCCTTTTTGCACTTCTTCATTAATATAAGTGTTATAATAATTCACATTCTCCTGCACGACTGATCCCGACAGATCGTTTTCCAGTGCTTTTCTTAATTTATCTAAAAATTCACGTTTTGACATATAAAACCCTCCTGAATTCCAAGGGTATCTTAAAAACCCTGAATTTAGAATAACACAATCATGTGTCCATTCCAAGTCCAGGGTTCTTAAAATTTTCTAATGTATTTCTAAAATATTTGTTTTGTTTAACTAATTATTTTATCCTTAATAATTATACTTCGAAAATCAGGTCTCCGTAAGAAGGCATTGGCCATGCTTCTTTGTCAACGATCATTTCCAGCTCGTCAACTGGTGCACGGAGTGCTTCCATAGCAGGTACAACATCAAAGTGATAGAATCTTGCCTGATCCTCTCCTTCTTCCATAGCTGCTGCCTGATCTGTAACAACTTTCAGTGCTTCCAGCGCTTTTTTAGACTCTACTAAAAGTTCTGAAACCTCTGTCAGAAGTTCTGCCTGAACAGATGCATCTGCACCTGCTTCTTTTACTGCACCAACTGTATCTGCAAGGTCTTTTGTATATTTGATAATGGCAGGAATAATCTGTTTGCTTGCCATATCGATCATTGTACGGGCTTCGATATTAATTGCCTTTGCATAGCTTTCGAATTTGATCTCCGCACGTGATTCCAGTTCAGCCTTTGTAAATACTTTGAATTTTTCAAACATATTGATGGCTTTGTCTGTAGTCAGGGCAGGAATTGCCTCTACCATAGATCTGATATTTGGCAGTCCACGTCTCTCAGCTTCTTCTACCCATGCATCTGAGTATCCATTACCGTTGAATACAACTCTCTGGTGCTCTGTTGCGTATTTCTTAATCAGATCATGAACAGCTTCATCGAAGTTATCTGCTTTTTCAAGTACATCACAAGCCTCTGAGAATGCTTCTGCAACGATTGTGTTCAGTACTACGTTTGGTCCTGCGATTGAATCACGGGAACCTACCATACGGAACTCGAACTTGTTACCGGTAAATGCAAATGGTGATGTTCTGTTACGGTCTGTTGCATCTTTTGCAAGATCTGGAAGTGTGTCAACTCCTGTCTGAAGCTTTCCACCTTTCAGACTATGTGTAGCCTCTCCTGTGCTGATCAGCTGCTCTAATACATCCTCTAACTGTTCTCCAAGGAATACAGAGATGATTGCCGGTGGTGCCTCGTTAGCTCCAAGTCTGTGATCATTTCCAGGGTCTGCTGCAGATTCACGAAGAAGATCTGCATGTGTATCAACTGCTTTTAAGATACATGTAAGTACCAGTAAGAACTGAATATTTTCATGAGGAGTTTTTCCCGGCTCTAACAGGTTCTTTCCATCATCTGTGGTAAGAGACCAGTTATCATGTTTACCGGAACCATTGACTCCTGCGAATGGTTTCTCATGAAGTAAGCACTTCATACCATGCTGGCATGCAACTCTCTTTAAAGTCTGCATTACAATGTGGTTATGATCCAGTGCTACGTTACACTCTGCATAGATTGGTGCAAGTTCATGCTGTGCAGGTGCAACTTCATTATGCTGTGTCTTAGATGTAACACCAACTTTCCAGAGCTCTTCGTTAACATCTTTCATGAATCCCGCGATTCTCTGACGGATGGTTCCGAAATAGTGGTCATCTAATTCCTGTCCTTTTGGAGGCATTGCTCCGAACAGTGTACGTCCTGTGTAGATCAGGTCTTTTCTCTGTAAGAACTTCTCAGCATCTACAAGGAAATATTCCTGTTCCGGTCCTACCGATGGTGTTACCTTCTTAGATGTTGTATTTCCAAACAATCTCAACAGTCTCAGTGACTGTTCGTTGATTGCCTGCATAGAACGAAGAAGTGGAGTTTTCTGGTCAAGCGCCTCTCCTGTATATGAGCAGAATGCTGTAGGAATGCAAAGTGTTGCTCCTGCTGCATCATGTCTTACAAATGCCGGTGATGTACAATCCCATGCAGTATATCCTCTTGCTTCGAATGTTGCACGAAGTCCGCCTGATGGGAATGAAGATGCATCCGGTTCACCTTTGATCAATTCTTTTCCCGAGAAGCTCATCAGTACTTTTCCGCTTGGAAGTGGTGCTGAAATAAATGAATCATGTTTTTCAGCAGTTACACCTGTCAGAGGCTGGAACCAGTGAGTATAATGTGTAGCTCCTTTCTCAATTGCCCATTCTTTCATCTCATGTGCAATTACATCTGCTGTAGCAAGGTCTAATTCCTTACCTTCCTCGATTGTTTTTTTCAGATCCTTATAGACTTTTTTTGGAAGACGTTCCTGCATTACAGTGTCATTAAATACGTCTTCGCCAAATATCTTGGCTACATTGATTGCTTCACTCATGTCTCTTCGTTTCCTTTCTCATTGTAATATTGGGGTTGAAATTTCATATTATGGTATGCATATAACCAAACTTTTTCTGTGCATACCATAGTATAAAAAAAGGCACTCCAACTTCCGTTGGAACGCCTTTGTTCTTCCTATGCCAGTTAGTATAACTCAACCAGTCAAAAAAGGCAAGTGAAAATTTTTAATTATTCAGCTTTTCCTACTGAACCAAATAATTCCATCTTCTCTTTAACTGTTGCCTGGATAGCTTCAGCACCTGGTTTTAAAAGTTTACGAGGATCGTATCCTTTTCCTTCCAGATCTTTTCCTGCTTCAATATATTTACGTGTAGCATCAGCAAATGACAGCTGGCACTCTGTATTAACATTGATTTTTGCAACTCCGAGACTGATTGCTTTCTTAATCATGTCTTCTGGAATTCCTGTACCACCGTGAAGTACTAATGGCATATCGCCTGTAAGCTTCTGGATTGCATCCAGAGTCTCAAAACTTAATCCTTCCCAGTTAGCTGGATATTTTCCATGAATATTTCCGATACCTGCTGCAAGCATGTCAACACCAAGATCAGCGATCATCTTACACTCATTAGGATCAGCGCATTCACCTTTTCCGATAACTCCGTCTTCTTCTCCACCGATAGAACCTACTTCAGCTTCGATAGACATTCCTTTTTCTCTGCAGATAGCAATGAGTTCTTTTGTCTTTGCTACATTCTCTTCGATTGGATATTTAGATCCGTCGAACATGATTGAAGAGAATCCTGCGTCGATACATTTTTTACATCCTTCGTATGTTCCATGATCAAGATGTAATGCAACTGGAACTGTGATATTAAGTTCTTCCATCATAGCTTTTACCATAGCTGCTACAGTCTTGAATCCTGTCATGTATTTTCCAGCTCCCTCAGATACACCTAAGATAACTGGTGACTTTAACTCTTCTGCTGTAAGAAGAACAGATTTTGTCCACTCTAAGTTGTTGATGTTAAACTGTCCTACTGCGTAATGACCTGCTACTGCCTTATCGAGCATTTCTTTTGCTGATACTAACATATGTTATTCCTCCAATTCTACTGCCATAAGCCTTCTAATCTCATATGACAAATTTGTTTCACTTGCATTATATCTCATAACTTATAAAAAAACAAGAAACTTATCCCGGCATTTCCAAAATTAGCGAATAAGTAATTACACACTTGGTATGCAGAGAGTCTGCCACCGGTAGCTTCTCTCACATGCTTGGGCATACAAAAAACTTGCCACTGGCAACTTTTCTTGCATACTTAGGTATAAAAAAAGATCTGCAGAACATTCTGCAGATCTTAGTGACTCCGAGGGGAATCGAACCCCTGATTCCAGCGTGAGAGGCTAGCGTCTTGACCGCTTGACCACGGAGCCATGTCTCAAGTACTTGCTTAGTATAACAAGGTTTTTATAAAAAAGCAAGTACTTTTTTCAATTTTTTTAATTTTTTGTATTTTTGTGAATTTTTATTCCTCTTCATGCGTTCCCGGAACCATGATCTGAAGTTCTTTATTAAGATTCTCGATCACAACCTCATCATGCTCTCCGCCAAACTCCCCGTCCAATGTCCACGGAATCTCTTCGATGGATTCAAACATGATTCTTCCGCTCTTAAATGTATACATATATTTCGAATCCATCTGCTGGATCATAAGCGCCGCAATGATCTCCTGTAACTCTATTGGATTCTTCGGTGTCTTGATCAGTGTTACCTCAAATACACCGTCATCAAATCCAACCTGTTTTCCCACCAGGTTACGGAATCCTCCGACAGATCTTGAATTCGTAACCATTCCATATACAAATTCATCTTCGATCACTTCATCATCATGTGTTACCTTGACTTTATAAGACGGAATATTAAAGAGACGCTTTGCTCCTTCCAATACATATGCCAGATGTCCCAGAACATTCTTCATCGACTGCTTCGTCTGGTAAGAAACATCTGTAAACAGTCCGAAAGCTGCAATATATACAAATATATCATCATTAAATCTTCCCGCATCACAGGAGAATACTTTTCCGTTCACCGCATTATCCGCTGCTTCCAACAGGCCTCTTGGTATATGAAGACTGCTTGCGAAATCATTGGTTGTTCCTGTAGGAATATATCCGATTGGTTCTCTCTTATCCTTATCCCGCTTCATCATTCCTGTCACGACTTCATCAAGAGTCCCATCTCCTCCGCTGCATACAACCAGATCGAACTCACTCGAATCGTACTTTTTAACCTTCTTATATGCATCACGGTATGCCTGTGTCGGATACGCTACCACTTCATACCCTGCTTTTACGAAGATATCAATGACATCAGCGAGTTTCGGTTTTAATAATTCTTTTCCTGCATGTGGATTATAGATAAAAAGCAAACGCTTCATAAACATGCCTCCTCCTTATCTTTTTAGTACTTAATAACGAAGAGGCTATTGCAACTCTAATCACAATGGCCCCTTATATTTTACATATCGCTTCTATATTCTCCCGTATTACTTATCTGCTCCCAAAAAGCTTGCAACACCTGTTACGGCTGCATCTTCATCCTGGCCTTCTGCTACAATTGTAACATCCTCGCCTCTTTGAAGTTTCAGGCTCATCATTCCCATAATACTCTTTGCGTTAATCTTCTTACTTCCCATCACAATATATACCTGACTCGCATACTGGCTTGCTTCCTGTACGAGATGAGCCACCGGACGGTCTTCCATGTCCATATTGTTCTGAATGGTAACAGGCTTTCTAATCATAACGACTTGCTCCTCCTTGCTGTTCCCTTAACTGTTCTGCTATTTCACTTAACTTCCTGAGCCGGTGATTAACCCCTGATTTACCAAGCGGGCTTTCCATCAGCTGACCCAGTTCTTTCAAAGCTGCTTCCGGATATGCCAGACGCGTAAGGGCAACGTCTCTTAATCCCTCCGGCAGCTCATCAAAACCGATCTGATCTCTGATATATGTAATATCCTCCATCTGCCTTACTGCAGCAGATACGGTTTTATTAATATTAGCCGTTTCGCAGTTTACTTTGCGGTTCACAGAATTACGCATCTCTTTCATGATACGCACATTCTCAAGTTCCATCAAAGCCACATGAGCTTCCATAACATTCAGAATATCAACAATCTGTGATCCTTCTTTCAAATATACCACATACGTCTTCTTACGCTGCACAATCTTTGCATCCACATCAAAACTGTTGATCATATCTTTCAAATGTTCTGCCTGTTTTTCCTCGTTACATACAATCTCAAAATGGTATGACTTACTCGGATCACTCATAGACCCCGATGCTATAAATGCCCCACGGATATATGCTCTTTTGCAGCAGACTGCCTGTACGATTGTATCACGTATTGCCAGCAGTTCATTGCCTTTTGCGTAAATGTAATAACTGTAGTTATCCCTGCTCGTATTTCTGCGGACTACGATATCAGTTCTTATATTAAATGTTTTTGTCAATAATGTAAAGCATTTTCTTGCAACTCCAAGATTTTCCGTATGTACCTTCAGGCAGCACACACCATTTCTTCCCGTTCCAAATTCTCCTGACATGTGTACCATCGCCGACAACTCAGCAATATCACAGTGTCTTGCTTTTGCATAATGCTCCAGTAATTCTTCTTTTACCTTTCCAGAAAATGACATCTGATACCTACCTCGCTTTGGTGATCGCATCCTTTTCTATATCACGGTGTTCAATCCGGATGCCATAATTTTCATTCTTACTTAATGCCTCAAAAAGCTCATTTGCAAGTGTAACAGAGCGGTGCTTTCCACCGGTACATCCAATTGCGATCACAAGCTGCGTCTTTCCTTCCTGCACGTAATTCGGGATCAGGAATTCCACCATGTCCTTTAGTTTTGCAAGGAATGTCTGCGCCTTATCGTTATTCATTACGTATTCTCTTACTTCTCTGTCGTTACCGCTTTTCGGGCGCAGGTCATCAATATAATATGGATTCGGCAGAAAACGCACATCAAATACCAGATCCGCATCCGCCGGGATTCCATATTTGAATCCAAATGACAATACCGATATATACAGATTTTTATACTCTTTATTTTCCACAAAGATCTTTGACAGTTCTGCCCTGAGTTCTCTTGTCAGCATGTGACTTGTGTCGATCAGATAGTCCGCACGTGCTCTTAAAAACTCCAGACGTTTTCTCTCTTCTTTGATTCCCTGTTCAACTCTTCCACCTTTTCCCGACAGCGGATGAAATCTTCTCGTTTCCTTATAACGCTTGATCAGTACATCATCACTGGATTCCAGATAAAGAATCTCGAACCGCATACCCGAATGATCAAGGTCTTTTAATATATTCTCAAGCTCATGGAAATTCTGGCCGCTCCGGATATCTACCCCCAGAGCCGCTTTATTAATCTCTGTTCCCGGCACACTGAAAAGATCTGCCATCTTCGGTATCAATGGTACCGGCAGATTATCTACACAAAAATATCCCATATCTTCCAACATTTTAAGTGCCGTACTTTTTCCAGCTCCGGACATTCCGGTTACGATCACACATCTCATTTTTAGAACTCTCCCAGCCTCTTTACTTCCGGCTCCAGCCGTACTCCAAACTTATCATATACTTTATCAGACACCTGGCGCATCAGCTCCATTACATCGGAAGCCGTCGCACCATCTTTATTAATTACAAATCCACAGTGCTTTTCAGACACCTGTGCTCCTCCAACCTGGAATCCGCGCAGATCCGCATCCTGGATCAGTTTTCCTGCAAAATATCCTTCTGGACGCTTGAATGTACTTCCGGCACTTGGATATTCCAGTGGCTGTTTGGTAATTCTTCTTTCTTTCAGATCATCCATCAATGCCTTAATTTCTTCTGCTTTTCCTTCCTTAAGTTCTATGACTGCATCCAGAACAATATATCCTTTTTTCGCAATCACACTGGTTCTGTATCCCAGTTCCAGTTCGTCTTTCGCAAGCTTTTTCACATTTCCGTCTTTATCTAATACGGTAACAGACTTCAGTACATCTTTCATCTCTCCGCCGTAAGCCCCTGCATTCATTACACAGGCACCACCAAGTGTTCCCGGAATTCCCGCTGCAAATTCGAATCCTGCAAGCTCTGTATCCAGCGCACGTTTTGCAACCATAGAAAGAAGCGCTCCGGCCTGTGCATATATTTCACGGCCCTTTACTTCCACCTGGCTCATCTGCTTATAGATCTGGATGATCACACCGTCGTATCCCTTATCAGATACCAGAAGATTGCTTCCATTTCCTACTATATAATAAGGAACATTTTCCTGCGCACACAATTCTGTCACTTTCGCAACTTCTTCTGCCGTACGCGGCATAACAAAATATGCTGCTGGTCCACCCACGCGGAATGTGGTATGGTTCTTCATCGGCTCTTCTATCTTAACCTGTTCCTCAGTCAAAATACTTTCTAACTTTTTATAAAATTCCTGATTCATATCTATCTCCACCTTCTTCAGGTATTATATGCTTCCCATCTCAAATTGGCAAAATCTGCTGCCACTACTGTTTCATATGGAATTTTCAGTTCTGAAAATTCCTGATTTATAGCAAATACATCAGGTTACTGTTTACACAGTAACCGATTTTGCCAATGCTACGCATTTCAAATTGGCAAAATCTGCTGCCACTACTGTTTCACACGGAATTTTCAGTTCTGAAAATTCCTGATTTATAGCAAATACATCATACACTATACTGCCCGTAAATTCAACGCACACTTGCAAATTTCATATAAATGCGATATATTAATCTAAATATTATTTTTTCAAAGGAGTGAATTATACAATTGGACACGAGTGTCGCGATACAACTCATTATTCTATTGATTTTATTGATTCTTTCAGGATTTTTTTCATCTGCGGAGACAGCTTTAACAACGGTAAACCGGATGCGTATCCGCGGTCTTGCCGACGAAGGCAACAAGCGGGCAAAAACCGTTATGCGTATTACCGATGATACCAGCAAGATGCTGAGTGCGATCCTGATCGGTAATAATGTGGTGAATCTTTCTGCCGCTTCCCTTACTACCACCCTGGCTTACAACCTTGGCGGTTCTATGGTAGCAGCTGCAAGTGCAATTCTATCTGTACTGATCATTATCTTCGGAGAGATCACGCCAAAGACCATGGCTACACTGCATGCGGAAAAGATGTCTCTTCGTTATGCTTCGGCCATCAATCTGTACATCAAAGTCATGACACCATTTGTATTCATCATCAATAAGCTTTCGGATATCATTCTCCGCATTCTTCACATCGATCCGAATGCCGGAAACAAACAGATGACAGAATCTGAACTCCGTACGATTGTGGATGTCAGCCACGAAAGCGGTGTCATCGAATCCGATGAAAAAGAGATGATCTATAACGTATTCGATCTTGGCGATGCAAAAGCAAAAGATGTCATGGTACCAAGAGTTCATGTTACATTCGCCGATGTAAATGCCACTTACGAAGAATTGATCGACATTTTCCGCGAGGACAAATTCACACGTCTTCCGATTTTTGAAGACACAACAGACAATGTTGTCGGTACGATCAATATGAAAGATCTTCTCTTATATGATAAGGAAAAAGAGTTTCACATCCGCGACTTTATGCGCGAGGCCTATTTCACTTACGAATATAAGAATATTTCCGAATTACTTGTAGAGATGCGTCAGGCTTCTTTTAACATTGCCATTGTTCTGGATGAATACGGTGAGACTTCCGGTCTGATCACACTGGAAGATATTCTGGAAGAGATCGTCGGAGAAATTCATGATGAATATGACGAGAATGAAGAAGACTTTATCAAACAGGTCGGTGAGCGCGATTATATCGTAGAAGGCTCCACGAATCTGGATGACCTGAATGACAGACTCGATCTTGATCTGACCTCAGAAGAGTATGATTCCGTCGGTGGATTCATTATCGAGCATCTGGACCGGCTTCCGGAGATTGGCGACGGTGTTACCACCGAAGACGGCATCCATCTGGTTGTGGAAAAATTAGACAAAAACAGAATCGAAAGCGTACATTTATATCTGCCGGAACCGAAACCGGAAGATGAAGAAGGAGACGAGGATTAACCCCGTCTCCTTTTTATTCTTCATCTTTCACTTCTTCTCCGGCAAGTTTCAGAATATCTTCAATCTCATCTTCGCTGATTCCAAGTCTGTCTGCAACTTCATCCACACTGACTTTACGTCCGTATTCTTCTTTCATACTCTTGATCGCCTCATCAAGTTCCGTAACTTTCTCAACCATCTTATGATCTCTTCTCTTCACTTCTGTCTGCGACTCCAGCGATGCCAGCATTCCGGCACGCACCTGTTCCAGAATCTCTTCTTCATCCTTCTCCTTCCGGATCTCTTTTAATGCCAGCATCAGTACAATATTTCCTTCCTGGATCATATCACCGATAAACACTTCCGGATGATGCAGTCTCACTGCTTCTTCTACTACTTTCGGAAGATAATATGCCATGCGCACCTCTTCCGGTGTCTCTTCCTTCATATCACCGAGACTTTGCAGATATTCTTCTACATATTTCTGTTCGTCCGGGCTTAATGGCTGTTGTTCTTCACTTTCTGCTTCTCTTACTGTACCTCCGGCCTGTTTATAACCGATCACTGCCATCTTCATCGATAACAGGTAATCACAGACCAGATTCATCTGTTCCTGCGAAAGCCCGTCTTCTTCAAAATATTTTTCCACCTCATCTACAGTAATCTTGCCATTCTGACTTTCTGCAAGACTTAAGACCCCTGCCAGTTTTTCTTTGAATTGTAATCTATCCGCCATATATCATTTCCTCCATTTTTATTATCGATGCATTCTCAGTTTTTTCTCTCACAACAGCTTCCAAAAGCTTTAGAGTGTCTCTTATATCTTGCAGAAAATATTTTTAAGCCACACTCCAGGAGCGAATCTGTATTTTATCTATCTTTTTTTGTTTCTTCCTTATTTTAATAGAACAATTCCATGATATTATGAATTTAATTCTCTGTCAATCTGTAACAAAAAAAGACTCATTTTACAGTCTTTGTAAAACAAGCCTTTTTATTGTTATAACATTTATGTCTTACTCCATCATGTGATGTCTGTATAATTCATACAGATACAGGCCTCCTCCAATCAATCCCACGATCAGTCCGCCGTAGATGCCTGCACACATAAGATTTACTACATTACCTGCAATTGAAAATCCTAAAAACTTACAGATCAGCGCCCCTGCTCCCATTGTTATAAGCATCCAGCCGATGATATTCATTACCAGAAATGCACTGACTGCTCCTTCTATTGTAAATATTTTATTCACTGTATCCCATAATTTTTTCATTCTAAAACGCCTCCTGCATTTTCCTTTAAAACTTTACTCTTATCTCATTTGCTGACTTTAGTATAAAAAGGTTATGTTAAAAGGATTGTCTTAGTAATGAAAAGTTTATGTTAAATTTTTATACTTCCTGCTGTACGATCAGAGTCTGATATCCTGCCCGTTTCAGACGGCGCTCCATCTGTACCGCATCATTTAAATTATCAAATTCTCCCACATAGACTCTGTAATACGGGCCTGACCGGTCAATGTACACCGGATACTCCTGCTCCAGAAGTTCATTCTGCAGCCGGTTCGCATACCGCTGATTCCGGAACAAGCCCACCTGCACCCGGTACACCGGAACTTTTTCTTCCTTGATCAGCCCATTGCTTTCCAATGTGTCCAGAATCCCATCTGCAATCGCCTGTGCGATATCTTCAAAGTTATCATCAAACAGACGGTTATCTGTGTCCGAATTCAGAAATCCGGCTTCCACCAGTATCGCCGGCATCTTTGTACGTTTCAGGACCACCAGATCCGGTCTTGCTTTCACGCCCAGATTCACGAAGCCTACACCTTCGAGCTGCTCATTGATATTCTGTGCCATTTTGTATTTGAGTCCTGACAGATTATAGATCAGACTTTCGACTCCTTCCACCTCATTATCGGCAGGAAATGAATTTCTATGAATAGAAACGAAGAAATCCACTCCTGCCTGATTCGCTTTCATTGCTTTTTCATATGGTGTCTCGTAGACATCGGTTGTTCTGGTATACTCTACATCAATTCCTCTGTCTGATAAAATCTCTCCGATCGCAAGCACTAGTTTCAGGTTGTCATCTTTTTCCCGCCGGCCTTCGTACACGGCTCCCGGATCTCTTGCACCGCCATGGCCGGCATCCAGCATGATTGAATATGCCATAAGATGTCTCCTTTTTGATTATTCTTTCATATATAAACTATGACATACCTGATAAAAAAGTGTATATAAACAAGGTAAAAGAATCGTCGATCACAACTGTGCAACTTTATGTGGATTCAAAATATTCTTCGGATCAAACACTTTCTTAATTCCATTCATCAGTTCCAGATTCTCTGTCGGAAGTGATTTCCTGAGATATGGTTTCTTCGCAAATCCAATTCCATGTTCACCGGATACCTGTCCTCTTAACTCATGTGCTTTCTGATATATTTTCTCCATGGTATCTTTCATACGTTTTTCCCATTCTTCATCGCTTAAATCATCTTTCAGAATATACGCATGAAGATTTCCATCTCCCGCATGACCAAAACTTTTAATACGGATATCCTTTTCTTTCTGAAGATTATGAAGATATACAACCATATCATTGACACAGTTTCTTGGAACAACCATATCTACTTCGTCCATATAAGTCGTAGATCCTTTGATTGCTTCCAGGAATGCACCTCTTGCCTTCCAGATAGATTCTTCTCTTTCTTCTGTATCTGAGATCAGCACATCCAGTGCTCCCTGTTCCAGACATAATTTCGCTACTTTTGCATACGCCTCTTCAATCTCTTCTACAGAATTTCCATCAAATTTCAACAACAGATATGCATCTGACTGCTTATCCGGAAATGCTTTTCCCAGATATTCCTCTGCATCTTCAATGACTTCTCTCTGCATGAATTCGACTGCTGTCGGTATGGTCTTGGATTTGATGATTACCGGTACTGTATCGATTGCCTGTTCCAGTGTCGGGAAAGGTATCAGAAGACTGATCACCTTTTTCGGCAGTGGAAGTAATTTTAAAATTGCTTTCGTAATAAATCCAAGCGTTCCTTCCGAACCGATGATCAGATTTTTCAGATCATAACCGGAACTGTTCTTAACAACTTTTCCTCCGAACTGCGTGATTTCTCCGTTAGGAAGAACCACTTCCAATCCCATCACATAATCTCTTGTCACACCATATTTTACTGCTCTCATGCCACCTGCATTTGTGCTGATATTTCCTCCGATGGTCGCTGATTTTTCTCCAGGATCCGGTGGATAGAAGAAATCATGTTCTTCTACATAAGTTCCAAGTTCCATCAAAAGAACGCCCGGTTCCACTGTAACTGTAAGATTTTCCTCGTCCAGTTCCAAAATATGATTCATAAGCGTGGTGTCGATCATAATTCCGTGTTCGATTGCTACGGAAGATCCTACCAGTCCGGTTCCTGCACCTCTTGGTGTTACCGGAATTGTATGTTCATATGCATATTTCATGATCGCTGATATCTCTTCCGGTGATTTTGCCCTTACCACTATATCCGGATAGCTGCTTGTTCCTCCCAACTCATCATGACTGTATTCTTCATTAATAAAGTCTCCGACCAGTATCCGTTCTTCGTCCTTTACAATCTCTTTTATATATGTAATATCTGAATTATCCAGTTTTTTATATTTTTCCATGATTATGCTCCCTTCTTTTCTTCTATCTTCTGAATCAGCTGCGGGATCACATCATAAAGATCTCCCACCAGACAATAATGTGCGGTTTTAAAAATCGGTGCTTTTTCATCTTTGTTGATTGCAAATATCGTTTCCGAATGGTTCATACCCGCAGTAAACTGAACTGCTCCGGAGACCCCACAGGTAATAATAAGCTTCGGTCTGACTGTACGCCCGCTTAAACCTATCTGACATTTCGCCGGCAGCCATCCGGACTCTGCCATTGGTCTGGTACATGCAAGTTGTCCGCCCAGAAGATCTGCAAGTCTTTGAAGCATCTCCAGATCTTCCTGTTTCTTTACGCCACGACCTGCTACTACAAGCACATCTGCATTTTCAATGAATTTTTCTTTTTCTTTTAATACAATATCCAGTACATCTACATGTGAGTCCAGTCTTTCTTTCGCAATTGTACAGTTTACAATTTCACCCGTTTCTTCTACTGATCGCTTTGGTGCATTCATGATCTTATACCTCACAGTAGCCATTTGCGGACGATGATACGGTGTCTTGATATGTGCCATAATATTTCCACCAAAAGCCGGACGGATTTGCGAAAGATCTGTATCTTCATTCATTTCAAGAATCGTACAATCTGCTGTCAGTCCGGTCTTCATCCTTGCCGCCACTCTTGGTGCCAGCTGTCTTCCAACGGTCGTTGCACCCACCAAAATAGACGATGGCTTCACATTCTGAATAAAATCTTCAAAAACGGCTGTATATGGTTCGATCTTAAACCGCTCCAGTTCCGGTTCATCATATATGAATACTTTGTCAGCTCCATAATGCAGCAGTTCATGGCTCTTTTCACTGATATGATTTCCCATGAATACTGCATATACCGGATGACCGGTTACCTGCGCCAGTTCTCTTGCTTTTCCCAGCAGTTCCAGCGTTACCGGATGGATCTTGCCATCTACATGATCCACATATACAGCAATTCCTTTCCATTCTTCTTTATTCACACTTGGTCTTACTGTATCTTCTACATATTCCACTGCACCTTCCGGACCTTTCTTTACACAAAGGCGGCACATCTTACAGGCCGCATTGATTGAAAGTTTTCCGTCTTTTTCTTCCATTGCCCCAAACGGACAGATCTTGACCAGTTCTTGATTATCTGTAACTTTTTCCTGATGTATGATTAATTTAGCCACTTTCTTTTCCTCCTACACGAATTTCATTTCCACGATTTTATCAAACAATTTCTCTGCAAGCACATCTCCCGCTTCATTCCATATCTCTTTTTTATCATTCACAGCAGGTGGAAATATCTTCTGCACCTGTGTCGGTGATCCATTCAGACCATAATGCATTTCATCGGTATCTTTCATATCTTTCAGGGACAGCACATTGATTTCACGCTCTTTTGTCTCCGTCTTTTTCACATAAGATGGAAGTCTCGGTTGGAAAATATCTTTATTCACAGCAAGGAGACATGGAAACTGAACCTTTGCAATCTCAACTTCCTCCGGCAGATCCATGCTGACGGTAATTCCGTCTTCCTCAACTTTATTGATCTTTACAACATCTGCTACACTCGGAATGTTCAGCCACTCGGAAATCTCCGGTCCTACCTGAGCAGTATCCCCATCCGTTGTCTGACGTCCGCAGAGGATCAGATCGAACTCACCGCTCGCTTTGATCCCCTGTGCCAGCGTATAACTCGTAGCCAGCACATCTGCTCCTCCGAATTTGCGGTCTGACAAAAGTGTTCCCGCATCCGCTCCCATCGCAAACGCTTCCCTGATCACCTGTTTTGCCTGAGGTGGTCCCATAGAGATTACCTGTACTGTTCCGCCTGTCTGCTCACGTATTCTGAACGCTGTCTCCAATGCATAGAGATCATAAGGATTCATCTTTGATGCTGCTCCGTCTCTTTTTAACACTCCGGTAACCGGATCCACTTCTACTTTATTACTCTCTGGTACCTGCTTGATACAAACAAGAATCTTCATATCTGTTTCTTCCTTCCTTTTTTTGAATATTTTATAAATAATTTTTTATCTCATTCTGCTTCCGGCATATGCCACACATCCGGCTATTACAATAAAAATCGCACAATACTTCATTACTTTTCTCAGTATTTTACTTTCATTTCCAACCGTTGCTGTTGCCGCCGTTCCAATTGCAATGCTCTGCGGAGAAATCATCTTTCCGATTGTCGCCCCGACTGTATTCGCTCCCGCAAGCCAGCACGGATCCAGTCCAAGACTTCTTGCAGTCTCTACCTGCAAGCCTCCAAACAACACATTTGCAGAAGTTCCGCTTCCTGTCACAAATGTTCCTATTGCTCCGACAAACGGTGCTGCCGCCGGATAGAAATCGCCTGTCAACGTTACCAACATACCGGCAATCTCCGCAATCATTCCGCTGTGGCTCATGATTTTTGCCATGGCCATGATCGACATGATCGTAACCACCGTCTTCCACATCTGTCTACAGGTATCCTTAAACACCTTTCCTATCAGTGAAATGTCTGCTCCCTGAATCTTTCCTCCGATCACGGCAGCCAGAAGTATCAGCACACCCGGTGTTGCGACCCAGGTAAATGTATACGGCGTACCGCCCTTGCCACTATAGATCTGAACAACCGTCTTAATCTTTCCCAGTGTATCATGCAGCGGTGGAACCATACTCGATGTAAGCAGCAGAAATACAAAAATCAGAATAAACGGAATGCATGCCTTCACCGCTTCTGCTATTGTGATTCTGTTTTCTGACTCCTGACATATCTCTTCCTGCTTCTTATCTCCGATCAGATATTCTTTTTCCCGGCTCTGCGGATTTTTTCTTGCCATCAAGATCGTCACTGCCATCGAACATACCGAGCCGATGATGACCGGGAGTTCTGCTCCCAGGAATCTCGCTGCCAGAAGTTCCGGTACGGCAAATGCAATTCCGGATGCAAGTGTAATCGGCCAGATGCCTTTCAATGCCCTGACTGATTTTCCTTCAATGATCACCATCACAAAAGGTGTGATTAAGATTAACGGTAATAACTGCACCGTTGTATCCCATGCAAGACTTCCCTGTGAGATTTCCGTAAGCTGCGCCAATGTTACCGTCGGTATTCCGACAGAGCCGAAGGCCGTTGGTGTTGCATTTGCTACCAGACAGGCAACCGTCGCAGGGATTGGTGAAAATCCAAGTCCGCAAAGGATTCCCGCCGGAATGGCAACCGCTGTTCCAAATCCAGCCATACCTTCCAGAAATCCTCCGAATCCCCAGCCGATCAACAGCAGCAGGATTCTCCGGTCTTTTGACACCCCCGTCAGTACTTTCTTGATCTTCTCCATACTTCCTGTTGCTATACACAGGTTGTAGGTAAATACTGCGGCAATAATCACCAGGCTTACCGGCCAGATGGCCATAGCCACACCCTCCAGACCTCCGGTTACACAATCCTTCACCGGCATCTTCCAGTAAGTAAGTGCCAGCAAGATTGCTGCCGCAAGAGCAATCGGACAGGCTTTGAATGCCGGCTTTTTTAATACCCCAAGTGCCAGCATCAGCCACAGGATCGGTAACAGCGCAAGAACAAACGCTAAAAGTTTCATTGTGATGTGCCCTCCATTCATAACGTTTTGTAATTGGTACTACCATTGTTTGTATAAAGAAAACTTGCCTCAAGCAAGTTTCTATGTACTTTATTATTTTCCATTTATACCCGCCAGTAGAAAGGAACCAACACATTGGTCGTACCACTCTTTTGTGTATTTAGTATAGTTCTTGTGGATTTCAAAGTCAATATTTGTTTATTTTTTCACATCATTGATTTTTTATAGACAAATTTGTAGATTTTTTCACCAATTTTTCTTACACGCTCAGGTACTCAGGTATCTGTATGACCTGCAACTGTTTCTTACGAACGCATGGCATAAAAAAGCGGCTGCCCGCCGGTTTCCCACCGTCAAAGCAACCGCTTAATTTCGCATTTTGCAAAGCATCTTTCCTTTTATACTCTCTATACTTTTCTATTTTCCCGCTCTTTTAAAATCTCATTGATCAGCATAAAGTGACATTTTAATGCTTCCTGACCTTTCGTTTCATCTTTCTCTTTCAGTGCTTCTATCAATTTTTTATGATATTCATTTAACATTTTTTTCCGCTCTTCCGTACGCAAAATCTCCGCACGCATATCGTGAATAAATGAATCAATCACACCGGAACATGCCTCCAGAAAATCCTGCACCAGTATATTACCCGACGCCTGTGCGAGTGTATAATGCAGTTTCTTATCCAGTGCTGCATTCTTCACATCATCCTGACTCCGATCCAGTTCCTTTACTGCTTTCTCCATTTCTTCTATCTGACCATCTGATGCATTCTCTATCGCAAGCGTAAAAGCCAGACATTCCAATGCCTGGCGTATCTGGCTGATCTGCCTGTAGTCTATCTGATCCATGGCAAACATCATCGTCATCGTTTCCGCAAGACTTTTCTGAAATTCACAGGTAATATAATTTCCCGATCCCTGCTGTGAAGAGATCACTCCTGTCATATCCATGATGCGGATTGCCTCGCGCACCGAATTACGGCTTACGCTCAACTGTTCTGCGATATCCCGCTCCGGCGGTAATTTCTCCCCCGGACGAAGTTCCCCATCTATGATCTTCTGTTTAAAATAATCTATGACTCCTTTATAAGCCTTCTGCTGTCTCTCCATCACATTCCTCTTTCATTACGCGACCACAAGTGGAACACCCAGTTCTTTTGCTTTACTGACATTCTCTTTAGAAACCCCGTCATCTGTAATAATCTTATATACTTCATTTGTCGGACAGATTACAGACAGATAGCCGCCTCCGAATTTACTGCTGTCTGCAAGTACATATACTTTCTCTGCCGCTTTCATGATTGCTTTTTTCACTTCCATCTGTGGCGTGGCAATGGAAGTAAGACCCACATTAAAATTAATACTGTGAACACCGATAAATGCTTTATCCACATGGAACTTTGACATATTCTGGATTGCCACATCCCCCATTGTTGCCGCAAGATGTCCCGTCACATAGCCTCCGATCATAAAGAGTTCCACATGTCCGACTCCCGCCAGCTCATTTCCGGTGATCAGGGAATTGGTCACAACCGCAATCCTTTTTTCCGGATGGTTCCGGATCTCTCTGGCAAGGTAAAAACTAGTCGATGCATCATCGATGATGATCGTATCCCGGTCTTCCAGAAAATCATAAGCCATTTCCGCAATCTGCTTTTTCTGTGCGACATTCCGGTAGAGGGATTCTGTCGAATATCTTCCGCTTTCAGTTTCCGCCGTTTCCAGCTTCACCGCTCCGCCATGGGTGCGCTTCAACAATCCTTCTATATCCATCGCTTTGATATCATTCCTGATCGTCACTTCCGAGCATCCGAATTCCCTGCTCAGGTCTGTTACCTTTACTTTTCCTTTTCTGTCAAGTTCTCTTAATATCTCATTTCTACGTTCTTCCATGGCTGCCTCCCTGCAACTATCTCTTAATAAATAAGTTTACACTATCTATTTTTATTGTCAAGCACACGGCCATTTCCTTTTTTAAAACAATCCCAATATTTTTCTCTGTTATCTCATTCTCACCTTACTCTGTCCAAGCTGTGTGGCGATGATAGTAAATATCGGTACAAACTGGTCTCCAAAATCCTGTTTCGGAAGAATCATTGCACATTCCGGTGCATAATAGATTCCGATCGTCTTCGGTGTCACTACCGCTCTCTCGATATGATCCCATTCATAAGTTCTGCTCTCTTCATTCTGTCTTATCGTAATACCAGCTTCCGAAAATGTATACTCTGCCGGTGAATTATATTCTTTATTTATAACAACCTGTTTTTTTGCCCGCATCTTAAGCTGGATCGGCGTACCGCCGAGGAACAGTACTGCCGCCGCAAGATAAAGTGCTGCTCCCGCACCATTTACCTTTCCTGTTGTATAAGAAAAGATTCCCATAAAAACAATTGCAAGTCCAAGGATATTGACCAGGAAACCACTGAATTTGGAATATGCATGGAACAAAAGGAAATCATACAATGCTTCCTTTGTCATGTTCACTGTCATCCGGCTTTCTTTGATCACATCTGCCGGTCCTGTCGCTTCATTTTCTGTTGTTACATTTTCTTCTGTCATATTCTCTGGTGTACTCATAGCATAACCTCCTGTTTTTTTCTTTGTTTTTTAGAAAAGTCCTTTTATACTTTGACATATAAAAGGACTGAAATGTTATTTGTATTACGGTTCAGATTAGTTTGCTTTTACTTTATCATAAGCCCAGCCTTCCGGACTGTAGATACCTTTCTGTTTCTTCTGCATCCATTTATCAAATGCTGCTGTAATGAACGGGCAGAGGAACAGTGTAATGATAGATGCTGTAGCACACTGTGCTGTTGCCATACTTACCATACCCTCCATGGACGGGTCAGCTTCTGCAACTGCTGCTGGTGTCATAGCTGAGTTCAGGGCTGTTGTACCAATTGCTGCTCCCATTGCATTCCTTTCCTTCTTTGGAAGAAGAAGGTTGATTACAAAGAAGAAAATAACTGCTGTTGCTGCAGAGATCAGTCCAAGTACGATACCGGAAGCTCCTGCTGTCAGGATTGTCTTAACGTCTGTCTTCGCACCGATAGAAATAGTCATGAAGAATGTTACGATCGGCTGTGCTGTCTTACATGCATCACGGAATCCCTTGTCCAGATTTCCCCAGAAGAATCCGATAAGCAGTGGTACTAATACTGCGATCAGGGATTTGATCGGGATATTTGCAAGTCCTGTTGCTCCAAGTGCGATCAGTGTAAAGAATGGTCCGTCATTCAGTGACAGGATTGAGATAGCTCCTGTATCTGTTGCATTTCCAAACTGTGAAGAAAGGGAAATGTACAGTGATCCGTTTGAGTTCGTGATTGCTGCGATCAATACGAATGGTGCGATTCCGAGGAATCCTTCCGGTCCGCAGATCTTACCAACAATAAGACCAACGATAACTCCAAGTAAGAACTTGGTACCAGTCATAATTACACCTTTATAAAGCGGCATACCTACCTGTTTAATGTCGATCATAGATCCACATACGATCAGGAAGAATCCCATCATACATGCATTTCCTTCATAGAACAGTGCTGTTACATATCCTCCGATCTGGAATACCTGCGGTACAAATGTTGCAAGTACAACCGCGATTACCAACGGGATGATTACCAGACCTCCCGGGAGGTTTTTCATTTTGTTCAGAATATCAAGATCTTTTCTTGTGTCCTGAGGCTGTTTGTTTTCTTCGCTCATGTTCTCTCTCCTTTTCTCTCAAATGATACGTTTTTCGTTTATGATCAGGATGGTTTTCCCCGATACTATCTTGCTGACTCTTTGAACAGACGCTCTACGATATCGCAGGCTGTATTGTCATTACCTGTAAGTCCGCCCTTTCCTACGACCGTAAGTCCGTCATATTTTCCTACTAATCTTCCGACGTCTGTCTGTGGAATCACATAGTCCATCACTTCGATGCACTCTACGCCCAGCTGATAGCATACATTTACCATCGTGTCACCACCTGTGGTGTAAAGACCTGCAACCTTTTCTCTTCCGACCTGTTCCAGTACCTGTGAGATAATGGTTCCAAGTCCGGCATTGATACGGTTGGCGCTCATTCCGCCTGCATAGCCTCGTTTTTTATCTTCTTCATCCAGATTGAGAAGATCACCGTGAAGAGCCGTCTCAAAAAGAATGGCTCTTGGCTGTTTCTCGCTCTGAATCAGTTCTACTGCTTTGTTAACTGCTTTAAATGCCTCATCTAAAGCTTCGTCTCCACCATTGATCAGCGGAATCGGCTCTACGCTGATTCTTACATGTCTGGAGTCTTCGCATAATACCTGCATCTGCTTCTTTGTAACCGGTGTTGCACTTCCGGCTGCGATCAGAACTGTCTTGCCTTCTTCGCTTGCTGCCGGTGGAATATTTGGCTGTTCTTCCTGGATAAGTCCTCTTCTGTATGCAAGTTTTGCTGTGAACGGTCCCGGATCTACCGCAACTACATCCCATTTAAGATCGATACATGCCTGTGCAATCTGATCTACATCTTCCAGAGTGATCGCATCGACGATGATCACGCCTGCGCCATCATTTCTTACTTCTGTAAGTGCTTCTTTGATTCCTTCTTTTCCCTTCAGGACTTTATCTAATGTAACCAGTCCGACATTTCTTCTTGTCTGACCAGCGAGAAGTCTTGGTATGTAATTTTCCTTTACCGGTGTACGTACATCCTGTGCAACCGGTGTATTGATCAGTGCGACACCATCAATGACAGAATATCCTCCGACCATGATTCGTCTTGACTGTGGCATTGCCGGTACTACAACTGCAACTGTGTCTTCATTTAACTGATCCAGCATAGCATCGATCTCCACACCTACGCCGCCACGTAAAGTAGTGTCAATACGCTTTGAAAAATATTTCACACCCATTGCTTTTAATGCATTGGTTGCTGATTTTACTTTTTCATATGCTTCGTCTTTTGGAAGTGGTCTTGAATTACTGCTGATCAGAATTGCATCAAGAGATGCTGTTTCTCTTGCATTCTGTGCTGCTTCTTCATTAAAAAATACCGCTGTTCTGGCTTTGGATCTTGCCAGTAATACACCTGTCGTTGTTGCTCCGGTCAGATCATCTGCAACTGCTCCTATCAAAGGCATAGCTAATTCCTCTCTTTCTTTCCTGTATACCAGAGTGTGTCTCTTTCATTAGTTTGCTTTTTTCTCGTGCTGTTTTGCAGCATACTCAGCAACTACCTTCGTAGACTCAATCAGACTTACACAGCCCGCAATTCCCTTACCAGCGATATCGAATGCTGTTCCGTGGTCAACTGAACTTCTGATGAAAGGAAGTCCGAATGTAAGTGTTACAGATTTTTCAAAATCTAATGTCTTACAAGCAATGTGTCCCTGGTCATGATATAAAGAAAGGATTGCATCGAATTTTCCTGATTTTCCAATGTGGAATACAGAGTCTGCCGGACAAGGTCCGATTGCATTGATTCCTTTTTCCTGCGCAGCTTTTACAGCTGGTTCGATCTCATCGATCTCTTCACGTCCGAATAATCCGTTATCTCCGTTGTGTGGGTTTAATCCTGCAACTGCGATCAGTGGATTTTCGATTCCTACTTTTCTTAATTCTTTATCGATATTGATTACATCCTCGAGGATGACATCTTTTGTAGCGTAATGACATGCATCTACAAGTGACATATGTCTGCTTACGAAGAATACTCTTAATTTGTGGCAGGAGAACATAGTCAGTGCATATGGTGATTTGGTTGCGTTCTGATAGATTTCTGTATGGCCCGGTTCTTTTACTCCGATCAGTTTGATTGCTCCTTTGTGGATTGGTGCTGTAGAAACCGCATCGATTTTTCCAGCCTGTCCAAGTTCGATGGATTTCATGATCCAGTCAACTGCCATCTGTCCTGCAAGTGCCTGAACTTTTCCCCATTCGATAGAATCTGTATCGTAATCACCTGTCTCGATGATGTCTACGGTTCCGAATTCATATTTTGCTTCTGACGGATCTTCTATCTTGTTGTATTTTAATTCTTTTCCAAGAACCTTTGCTGCTCTGTCCATGATTGCGATACTTCCGATTACAAATGGACGGCAGCAGTCGTGAATCTCTTCGCTTAACATTGTTCCTACTACGATCTCAGGTCCGATACCTGCTGGATCTCCCATTGTGATTGCTGTAACTGGTTTATACTGTGTACTCATAATCTTTTACTTTCCTTTCGTTTCATTTTCGTTTTTATTTTCGTTTCGTTGTCCTTATGTTACATTTATTTTTTTGTTTTTGCAAGTAATTTTATCCATTTTTCCTAACTTTATCACAATTGCATAGATTCTATTTCGTCTTTTTGTGCATATTTCAGCTGTTCGTTAAGTATTTATCGTTTTTTTACCCTTGTTTTCATTTTCTTTTGATTATTTTCGTTTTTGTTATTGCTTTTGTTCAGTTTTCGTTATATAATCGCAAATAGCAAAAGAAAACAAAATATCGAAAGTGGAGGGTATCATGAGCAAAAAACTTTTCTTTGGAAGCAACCTGAAAATGTACAAGAACATAAAAGATACCGTTTCCTATCTTCAGGAGCTGGAATCTCTTACAAAAGATATAAGCAGGGATGACATCGAACTTTTCATTATTCCTTCTTATACAACACTGGAAAGAGCTGGGGAGGCTATCGACCAGAAGAACATCCGCTTAGGTGCACAGAATATGTGCTGGGAAGAGCAGGGACAGTTTACAGGAGAGATTTCTCCTCTGATGTTACAGGAAGCAGGTATTGGTCTTGTTATGATCGGACATTCGGAACGTCGTCACGTATTCGGAGAAACTGATATAGAAGAAAACAAAAAAGTGCTCTGTGCACTGGAGCATGGATTCAAGACACTTTTATGTATCGGAGAGACTGCGCAGGAAAAAGAATTCGGTATCAGCGCCGAAGTACTCCGCACACAGTTAAAGATAGGATTCCACGGCGTATCCGCTGAGGATGCAAAAAACATCTGGGTTGCCTACGAACCAGTATGGTCTATCGGTGTAAACGGAACTCCTGCTTCTGCTGATTACGCTGAAGAGATGCATAAAGTAATCAAACAGACATTACACGAGATCTTCGGAGATGCCGCAGACGAAATCCCGGCTCTTTACGGAGGAAGCGTTAACCCAGGTAATGCAAATGACCTGATCGTCCAGCCATCTATCGATGGTCTGTTCACAGGACGTGCTGCATGGCAGGCAGACAAATTCAATACTTTGATCCGTGATGCGATTAAAGCACACGATGCAAAATAGGTTGTTTTTAATTATTTATTTTTTAATCATTTTTATCAAGGAGGATATTCACTATGAAAATCGCAATCGGATGTGATCCAAACGCACAACAGGCAAAAGAAGAACTTATCAAATTTATGGAAGACAAATGTTATGGGGAGATCAAAGACTTCGGAAGCGAAGATCCGATCTACGCCAACACAGCCGTTGCTGTTGCAGAAGCTGTTGCTTCCGGGGAATATGACCGTGGAATCCTAATCTGCGGAACAGGTCTTGGAGTTTCTATCGCAGCTAACAAGGTAAAGGGTGCTTATGCAGCATTACTTTCTGACGTATATTCAGCTAAAAGAGCACGCCTTAGCAACGATGCCAACATCGCATGTATGGGTGCTTTCACAATCGGTAACAAGTTAAGAGAAGAATTAACAGACGCTTTCCTGACAAATGAATTCGTTCCAGGATGCTCTTCTCAGCCAAAGGTAGACGCTTTCAGAGACTACGAAACAACTCACCAGAAATAGACTGACATTATCATTTTTTTCATTTCTCCAATATAAGATGCCAGGGTATCAAACGCAAAAGCCGGTCATCCTTGTACGACAAAGAGTTTGAACCTGATCTTTTGGTATACAGAGAACCTGCCACTGGCAGCTTCTCTTGCATACTTTGGTATCAAAATAAAAGTCCGGGATTTTGCATCACCTCAAAATCCCGGATTTTTCTTCTGTCAATTATTAATTCCCGTCCCAGAATTCCAAGCCCCGACTCTTTACCGCGCAAGCACGAACTGCTCTTTGGATTTGGGGATTCTGGTATTTTATAAATTATGATTTCTCTTTTCTACATCCATGATCATATCAACTCTTGTTGCATGTCTTCCTCCCTGAAATTCGGCATTCAACCATGCATCTACGATACATTTTGCAGTCTCGATACCAATCACACGTGCTCCAAATGCAATTACATTTGCATTATTATGCTCTTTTGCCATCTTAGCTGTATATGGTTCGCTACAGACAACTGCACGGATTCCGTTAACCTTATTGGCCGCAAGCGAAATGCCTGCTCCGGTTCCACAGATTGCAATTCCCTGTTCTACTTCTCCGCTTGCAACTGCATTACCGATCTTCTCACCAAATTCCGGATAATTGCAGCTTTCGTAAGAATCTGTTCCATAATTTACTACTTCATGTCCCAGACTTTCCAGGTATTCCACAATCTCATTCTTCATATCTACTGCTGAATGATCATTTGCAATTCCAATCTTCATATTCGTTCCTACCTTTATCTTTCATATTTTACTCCTTTATATTATAATTAGTATCGATACGAATATCAATAGAGTGTATCTGAAAATGTTTTTTAATACAAGGAGATTCTTATACTTATGATTAAATTAATTGCCAGTGACCTTGACGGCACTTTACTTCAGAACGGTGCACACGATGTTAATCCTATCGTCTTCGACCAGATCCGCACACTGAAAGAGCACGGAATCCTGTTCGTCGCTGCAAGCGGAAGACAATACCTGAATCTGTGCCGTCTCTTTGAGCCTGTAAAAGACGACATTGCATATATTGCAGAAAATGGTTCTCTTTGCATCTATAAAGAAGAGACACTTTCCAAAGGAATCATCGAACAGGATCTCGCTTACCGGATTCTCGATGAAGTTGCAAAAAGTCCGCAGTATAACTGCATCATCTCCGGGGAACGTGTCTGCTACAGCACTTCCAAGAATCCCGAATTCCAGAATCATATGGTAAATGTACTTCAGAATAATATGGCTTTCATCGATGATCCTAAAACCGAAATCCAGGAACCAATCTTAAAAATTGCACTCTGTGATTACAATGGTACTGATGAATGTTTTCATAATCTGAGAGACAAATTTGCTTCTGAGATCAAGGTTGTTACTTCCGGTAATCTATGGGTTGATTTTATCTGCCCGGATGCCAACAAAGGAAGTGCACTTCAGGATCTGGCCAGCCACTTACATATCGATCCAGAAGACTGCGTCGTCTTCGGAGATCAGTACAACGATGTAGAAATGCTCCAAACCGCCGGTACAAGCTACGCCATGAAAAATGGAGCCCCGGGAATCGAAAAATATGCGACGCATGTTACGGATTCTGTGGAGACGGTGTTGGCGGAGATCATAAATGGACTTGCTGTTTAATACATTAATTTGGGTTGGATTCCCGGTCCTTGCGTATGCCTTGGTATAAGATCTGGTCCGCGACTCCATGAAGCAAGAAGTAGTAAGAGAGCCTG
>NZ_CDRRQK010000024.1:0-44211 GCF_977044405.1 Dorea sp. | reverse complement strand
TTTCTATTCTTTCGACTGATTATAGTATACCATACTTCACAATATAGAACAAGCGTTCTATGTTCTTTTTCTGCAATTCATCTCCCACCTGTAGAGGAAGGAGAATTCTTGCTAACTTTTGTTAAAATTGAATAACCCCCCGGAGGTCTCACACACCGCCGGGGGGTTTTTTGTATCCTATGGACACATAACATCTTTTTGCTTACCAGCATTTTTTCATGGATACTTGATATCTTTTGCCTATCATTATTATATCATATGCAATTTTTCATTTCAATATACTTATAAAAATATTTTTTTATAGTTCTATAATATCTTTACACCTTAAACCGATAACCCACACCCCATATCGTCTCAATATACTGTGGGTTGGATGTATCTACTTCTACCTTTTCGCGAATCTTCTTGATATGCACGGTTACAGTTGCAATATCCCCGATGGATTCCATGTCCCAGATCTCACGGAATAATTCTTCTTTTGAGTATACATGGTTCGGATGGCTTGCAAGGAATGTCAGCAGATCGAATTCCTTTGTTGTAAATGTACGTTCTTCTCCGTTCACCCACACACGTCTTGCTGTTGTATCAATCTTTAGTCCACGGATCTCGATCACTTTATTCTTCTCCGCTGCACTTCCGGTCAGACGGTCATATCTTGCCAGATGTGCTTTTACTCTTGCTACCAGCTCGCTTGGGCTGAATGGTTTTGTCATATAATCATCTGCACCAAGTCCAAGTCCTCTGATCTTATCAATATCGTCTTTCTTTGCCGATACCATTACGATCGGAGTATTCTTCACGTCTCTTACCTGGCGGCAGATGTCGAATCCATCTGTTCCAGGAAGCATCAGATCCAGAATCAGAAGATCATAATCTTCATTCAGTGCTTTCTGAAGACCTGTATCTCCATCATTTGCAACCTCTACTGTAAATCCACTGAGTTCCAGATAATCCCTCTCCAGATCTGCAATTGCTTCTTCATCTTCTACTATCAATATCTTACTCATTCACCGGTACCTCCTGATATTTTCTAAGTACAAAGTACATTGTTGTTCCTGTCTCTTCCCTGCTGGTTGCCCAGATCTTACCGCCATGCTCTTCTATGATCTTCTTTACTACCGATAATCCGATGCCGCTTCCTCCTGTGGAAGAGTTCCGTGATGCATCTGTTCTGTAGAAGCGGTCGAAAATATTTGGCAGATCTTTTGCCGCAATTCCTTTCCCGTTATCCTCTAATTCTACCTGGACAAAATCTCCTACATCTTTGACCCGGAGATTGATCATTCCCTTTGGCTTATCCATATATTTTAATGAGTTATTCACAATGTTATGGATTACTCGCTTGATCTGCTCTGCATCAGCGATAATCCTTACATCTCTTTCCACATAATTAAAATATCCAAACTCTACATTCTGCGCTTCCAGCTCGACTGACAGATCATCTGCACAGTCGTCAAAATATGCATTGACAGACACAATATTAAAATTATATGGGATCTTATTCGTATCAATCTTAGAATACAGTGTCAGCTCATTGATCAGTGTATTCATCTCTGTTGCTTTATTATAGATGGTTCTTACATACCGGTCTATCTTCTCCGGCGTATCTGCGACTCCGTCTATAATTCCTTCCGCATATCCTTTGATCGTCGTTACCGGCGTCTTCAGGTCATGGGAAATGTTACTGATCAGCTCTTTGCTTTCTTTATCGTATTTTAACTTTTCTTCTGCACTGTCTTTTAAGCGTCTACGCATCTCTTCCAGACTCTGACAGAGCTTTCCAAGTTCATCATCTGCTTCCGGCTTAAGTTCAAAGTCCAGATTTCCCTCTTTGATATTCTGTGCTGCGGTCTGCATCTTCCCGATTGGTCCCATGACTGCCCTGTATATCCATATGATCAGACCAGCTGATGTAAGTACTAAGATACATACAATTCCAATCATAATTTTCAAAAAGAACTGCCCGACTTCCGGAATTACATTGGATACGTCCGATACAATAAATGCGCTTCCTTTTCCGCCATCTTCATATTCAAAATCCACCTGCTTAACCAAAGCTTCCGCATCACCGCCAAGATAGATCCCGTTATCTGAAGTCGTGTCTGTATCCCCATACATTGGAAGTTGCTCTATGACCGCCTTCACGCCGTCATCATCGCTTCCTGTATACACAATTGTACTTCCTTTGCGCACAAGGAGATAGGCATTCTTCTCTTCAAGCTTTTTATTAAACCGGTCCAGCTCTGTGGCATCTTCCATGGACTTTGCATCATCTGCCATCTGTCTGAGTTCATGATATGATTTTTCCGTAACTCTTGCTAATACCTGCATCGAATTCGTAAAATCTGAAACCGTTGTTCCTGTTATGCCATAATTTTTTTCAACTACTCCAATCTGATACCTGCACACCAGTGATACCATCATCGCCGCTACAAGAACCGGTATAATTATAATTGTAAAAAATGCTATTACTAATCGCGTTTTTAACTTCATATGATCTGTCCTCCGCTTAAAAGTATAGCATGAAAAATGGGTGCTTCACACCAAAGCACCCATAAACTTTTATAAAATTTTTATAAATAATCCATCATAAAATTTCCACAGGGATTATACCCTCATTCCATCTGAAAATTTTCAGAAATATTTTTAAAGGTATTTTTTCAGATCATCTACTTTATCAAGTTTCTCCCATGGAAGATCAATGTCTGTACGTCCGAAATGTCCATAAGCAGCTGTCTGTTTGTAGATTGGTCTTCTAAGATCCAGCATCTTGATGATTCCTGCCGGGCGAAGATCGAAGTTCTCACGAACGATCTCTACCAGTCTGTCATCTTCTAATGCACCTGTTCCAAATGTATCTACCATGATAGATGTCGGATGTGCAACACCGATAGCATAAGATAACTGAATCTCACACTTCTTGGCAAGTCCTGCTGCTACGATGTTCTTTGCAACATAACGTGCTGCATAAGCCGCTGAACGGTCTACCTTAGTGCAGTCTTTTCCAGAGAAAGCCCCACCGCCGTGACGAGCCATTCCACCGTAAGTATCTACAATAATCTTACGTCCTGTAAGTCCGCTGTCTCCGTGAGGTCCACCGATTACAAAACGTCCTGTCGGGTTGATAAAGAATTTTGTATCTGCATCTACCATTCCTTCTGGAATAATCGCATCAAAGACATATTTCTTGATGTCTTTGTGAATCTGCTCCTGTGTTACCTCTGGATCATGCTGTGTAGATAATACAACGGCATCCAGACGTGATGGTACACCATTTTCATCATATTCTACAGTTACCTGTGTCTTTCCATCTGGTCTTAAGTATGGAAGTGTGCCATTCTTTCTTACTTCTGTAAGTCTTCTTGACAGCTTGTGTGCCAGCTCGATTGGATATGGCATATATTCTGGTGTCTCATCAGAAGCATATCCAAACATCATTCCCTGATCTCCGGCTCCGATTGCATCGATCTCTTCTTCTGACATCGTATGTTCTTTTGCTTCCAGGGCTTTGTCAACACCCATAGCGATATCTGTTGACTGCTCATCGATGGCTGTGATGACACCACATGTCTCTGCATCAAATCCATATTTTCCTCTTGTGTATCCGATCTCTTTTACAGTATCACGAACGATCTTCTGGATATCCACGTAAGCATTTGTCGTGATTTCACCCATAACAAGTACCATACCTGTTGTAGTTGCTGTCTCACATGCAACACGGCTCATTGGATCCTGTGCTACTAATGCATCCAGGATGGCATCTGAGATCTGGTCACACATTTTATCCGGATGTCCTTCAGTTACTGATTCTGATGTAAATAATCTTTTTTCCACGTTTTTCTCTCCTTCTTTTCTAAAAACGGTTCCTGCATTCTTTCTCCCGGGATTTTCTTACCGAGAACTTGCCACTGACAACTTCTCTTGTACATTTTGGTAAAAAAACCGTCCACTCGCATAAGTGGACGGTTCTATATCTTCATAAACCAATCCTCTTATTGTTCGATCACTCGCTCAGGTTGGCACCTTCCTTCACTGGGGTTGCCGCAGTTTCACAGATCCTTTGTATCTCCACTGCTCTGAATAAGAGAAAGTTTGCTTTTATTAATATTGTTACTTCTTTTGTACGACTAAGACTTTACTCTATTTTCCCTGCACTGTCAATAGACTCACCTAAGAAAATGTATCATCTAGCCTACTTTTAATTTGAATTTCTGAATTGCTTTTTCAGAATCTACTCTTTCGATGATTCCACCAATGCTGCGAAGCTTCTCTTCGAATCTTTCGTAACCTCTCTGGATGTATACAATATCATCAACAATTGTGATTCCATCCGCTGCAAGACCTGCGATACAAAGTGCTGCTCCTGCACGAAGGTCTGGTGCACTAACTCTTGCTCCGGAGAATTCTTCTACACCTTCGATAGTTGCAGAATTACCTTCTACTTTTACATTGGCACCCATTCTTGCAAGCTCATCCAGATACTTGAATCTGTTTTCAAAGATACTCTCTGTAATAATACTTGTCCCTTTACATAAGGCCAGTGTAACGCCAATCTGCGGCTGCATATCTGTAGGAAATCCCGGATACGGAAGTGTCTTCACATGTGTACTTGTAAGATCCCCCTTTGATACTACGCGTACTGCGTCATCAAATTCTTCTACTTCACATCCGATTTCTACCAGTTTGGCAATCGTTGCTTCCAGATGCTTAGGAATCACATTCAGTACTGTTACGTCACCCTTTGTTGCAGCTGCTGCAAACATGAATGTTCCGGCTTCGATCTGGTCTGGAATAACGGAATATTCTGTACTGTGCAGACGTTCTACCCCACGAATCTTGATTACGTCAGTACCTGCACCTCTGATATTTGCTCCCATACTATTCAGGAAATTTGCAACATCAACCACGTGCGGCTCTTTTGCAACATTTTCCATAATTGTAAGTCCCTCTGCCATAGCAGCTGTCATCATTACGTTAATTGTCGCACCAACACTTACTACATCAAAGTAAATGTGTTTTCCGATCAGGGCATCTGCTTCTGCAACAATCTTGCCATGCTCGATATCTACATCTGCTCCAAGGGCACGGAATCCCTTCAGATGCTGGTCGATCGGTCTGCTTCCGATATTGCATCCACCCGGAAGTGCTACCTCTGCACGTTTGTATTTGCCAAGTAATGCGCCAAGAAGATAATATGACGCACGGATTTTCTTAATATAATCATATTCTATGTCAACATTTTTGATTGTTGATCCATTAATCTTTACAGTATGACGGTCGATACGGTGTACCTGTGCTCCAATCCCCTCAATTGCATCAATCAGCACGTTAATATCATTAACATCCGGTAAGTTATCGATCAATACGGTCTCATCTGTCATAATTGCTGCTGCCAGAATTGCCAATGCTGCATTCTTTGCTCCACCAATTTCCACTTCTCCCACAAGTGGATGACCACCTTTTATAATATACTGTTCCATGAATTACACCTCATTAATATTTATCTATTTCTACTCACTATGTTTCGTTAATTATTTATATCTTAAATTTTTATCTCAAATATTTCTCATCTTATATATGAATCATGAATATGCGTACTTTTTTCATATTCTATGTTCACAAACTACCTCTGCAATTCTGCCAAGGACTATGTCCGATGAAAGTCTCCTTGCATCGGTTGTATATGTATCTCTTAATTATTATCGTTAAATTTTCTCAATTTGTAAAGCTGAAATCCCATTTTTTATTAGGGTTCGCGCATATTATAGCACAAATTTTTCGATTGTAAAATATTTTTTATAGTTATGTAATCTATTTGTAACATGTGCGTTACTCTTATCCTGATATTACTATATATATGGTAGATTTTACGAATAAATAGTGGCAGCTCTTTCCCCTTTTTTACTGATTTACTGCTCTCCAAGTGCAATCAGCACTGATTCTATCGTCTCTTCAATTTTCTGATCATCTTCACACACCGTGATATCTGCATATTTTTCAAAAAGCTTTACCCTCTCATCATATAGATCTTTCAGCGTCTGACCATCGCGCAGTACCACACCGCGTCCTTTTGCATTTTTTAATCTGCTGTTTATTGTCTCAAAAGATGCTTTTAAATATACCACTTTTCCAATCTCTTTATAATGTTTCATGGCATTCTCGCAATATACCACGCTTCCACCTGGTGAGATTACGGTATGTTCTGCTTCCACCTGTGCATTTACACGGTCTTCTACTTTGAGGAAACCATCCGGTCCTACATCTGCAATGATATCTTTCAGAAGTTTTCCTTCTGACTCCTGAATTAATATATCTGTATCTACAAATTTATATCCCAGTCTCTTTGCAATTACTACGCCAACTGTACTTTTTCCTACTGCAGGCATTCCGATGAAAATGATGTTGTCACAAGCCATGATGTTCCCTCCTGTATTGTCGTATCTTTATATCTTTATTTTTCATTTCGTATATATTTCTTCTCTGTCAATGCACTCATGCTACATATAATATATAGGTACATTTCACGCTCAGTATAACACACAAGAGGGCGAAGTGGAAGCATTTTCCCACTGCCCTCTCTATCGTTTCCATAATATGTGACTTGTACTGCCGGTAACGGTTTTTCCCGGTATCAGTACAACTTTTTTCTGATCCCCCGGTGTTCTGCCCTTCTTCTGCACAATTCCTGAAATGTCATAACTTCAATCAGATCCATCAGCCAGGTACCTGGATTCTCTTCTTCTTTTTCTGCCTTATCGTAGATCCTGCGGCACATCAGCCGCAACTGTAACCGATCCGGGTACTCGTCATACATCATGCTTCCGTCGTATTCCATCCGGTCGCATTCTTCCTCTACATGAGGGAGCACCCGTTTGGCAGTCTCCGGATAGATACTCTTCATATAATCATAGTCTCTTTTTGCATTCCGGTCATCATCATATAACATAGGAACCGGATAGGTCATATAGAACGGTAATTTGTTCTCCATATTCCTTTTGCTCCTTGGCGGTTCTATCTATATTATAGTATGCCGGCTTACATCACATGGTGCATCTTCCTCTTTCCTAATAATATATCCCCTTCTGGTCTTGTAAATCTGAAGGGGATGATTGTTCTGTGTATTAATTATATCTCTATTTCATACTTCTGTATATTTACAACACATTCTTTATCACTTGTAAATAGAATCTGATCTGCTTCCACCGGCGTCGGAACCACTGTACTCGCCACCTGTTCACCATCATTGATAAATACTTCGACGGAATATCTGTCCATGATAAAATGTAATTTCGGCGCATTGTTTTTATCCGCGATCTCAATTTTTCTCGTGCATACAACATCTGCATCCACACCGCTATAGGTACGATCAATTTCCAGCAAATGTTTTTCCCCATCGTATGTAAATGTTGTCGTATACATCTCATTATGTGCTACATCTATGGAAAATTCCCCGGTTATTTCATCAGTAAATTCTACTGTCATATCTATCGTACGTCCGTGAATGCCCTCTAACGATACTGGACCACTAATTTTCTGTTCTTTATAGATGACCGGATTCTTTTTATATTTTTCCAGTTCTTTTACCGGACTCTGCCAGATTTTTCCATCCTTGATCTCTAATTCTCTTGGAAGTGTCATCATTCCATGCCATTTCTGTCCTTTTGTCATGACACGGGCATCCCAGGACTTCATCCATGCGATCATAATCCGTCTTCCATCCGGAAGTTCTGTCGTCTGTGGTGCATAGAAATCCAGTCCATAATCCAGACTTCTCTTTTTCTCCCACGCAAAATCTGATATTTCTTTTTCCGGATTTCCAATTATATAAATGGAATTATGACCATTATGAAATTCATATTTTTCTGCATGCATATTCTGCGGGGAACAGATGATGACCGGATATCCATTCAATTCCAGATAATCCGGACACTCCAGCATATCTCCATTCTTTCCATCATTTCTCAAAAGAACTTTTTCATACTGCCAGTTTTTATAGTCTGCACTGCTAAATAAGACTACCTGACCGCAATTTTCCTCGTAGCGGTTTCCGGCAACACAATAATATCTGCCATCTTTTTTCCACATCTTCGGATCGCGGAAATCTTTTCTGTCAAACTTCTCCGGCATGATATCACCTCTGATGACTGGATTATCCTGCCATTTTTCATAGGTCTTTCCATCCCCTATAGCAATGCACTGATTCTGGATTTCTTTTCCATCTTTCTGGCTTACTCCCGTATAAAGCAGCACATGCTTTCCATCTGCTTCTACTGCGCTTCCTGAAAAGCATCCGATATGATCATAGTCCTGATCCGGTGCCATAGCTACCGGACACGCTTCCCATTTTACCAGATCTTCTGTCACCTGATGGCCCCAGTGCATCGGTCCCCACTCTGTTTTATATGGATAGAATTGATAAAATAAATGTGCTTTCCCCTGATATACAGAGAAGCCATTTGGATCATTCATCCATCCAACTTCCGGAGTCACATGAAACATCTGCTTTTCTTTTTCATCTATGCGATTCTGTCTGATATATTCGTTGGCTTTTTCAAGCATATATTTTTCCTCTTCTATTCTAATATATTATTCTGCTCCGATTACTTTTTCTGTCTCTTTGTCAAAAAAGTGCATCTTATGTGGCATAAATGTAAATTCTACTTCATCGCCCACGGTACTTACTTCATATTTAGAGACTCTTGCGATCGTAACGCTTCCACCAAAATCAAAATACAGGTTGTTTTCATTTCCCATAATTTCTGTATTGTCAATCACTGCTTTCTGGTGGCTACCGTACACATCCAGATTGGCTGTATCAAATTTAATATCTTCTCCACGGATTCCCATGATCACTTTTGAATAACCGGCAATACGATTGGCGATTGCTTCCGGAAGTTCTATCTTATTTCCATCTTTGAAGATCAGATTTCTTCCTTCTACTTTTACATCATAAAAGTTCATCTGCGGAGAACCGATAAATCCTGCAACGAATTTGTTCACTGGATGTTCATACAGATCCATTGGTTTACCCACCTGTTGGATCACGCCATCTTTCATGATTACAATACGGTCTGCCATTGTCATGGCTTCTACCTGGTCATGTGTAACATAGATTGTTGTGCTGCCCAGATTTCTATGTAGCTTACTAATTTCGTTTCTCATGCTGACACGCAGTTTTGCATCCAGGTTAGAAAGTGGTTCATCCATCAGGAAGACTTTCTGATCTTTTACGATTGCTCTTCCAAGTGCCACTCTCTGTCTTTGTCCACCGGATAAGTTCTTAGGCTTACGGTAGCGATATTCTTCCAGTCCAAGGATATCGATTGCCCAGTCTACTTTTTTCTTGATCTCATCTGCAGGAACCTTCATGTTTTTCAGTCCATAAGAAATGTTCTTTTCTACCGTCATATGTGGATACAATGCATAGTTCTGGAATACCATAGAGATTCCACGGTCTGCCGGTGCAACCTCATTCACACGTTTTCCATCAATAAAAAGGTCTCCACTTGTAATCTCTTCAAATCCTGCGATCATACGAAGTGTTGTGGATTTACCGCATCCGGATGGTCCGACAAATGCGATAAATTCTTTTTCTTCTATATCTAAGTTAAAGTCTGTCACGGAATTCTTATCGTTTCCTGCATATTTTTTACATATATTTTTAAATTCGATAAAGCTCATCTTTTAGCCCTCCTTGGAACCTGTTGATATTACTCCTTCTACAATCTGTTTTGAGAAGAGTGAATAGATAATAATGACCGGAATTGTTACCATTGTGATAACTGCAAGTGTCTGTCCTGTCGTTGTATTTTCATTTGACGTAATCGCATTCAGACCAATCTGTGCGGTCAGAAGATCACTGGAAGTAAATACCAGTGACGGCCACAGATAATCATTCCAGACATTTAAGAATGTAAATACGCTAACCGTTGCTACTACACTTTTTGACATTGGAAGAACCATGGTAAAAAAGTATTTTATCGGTCCGCAGTGATCCAGCTGTGCTGCCTCATATACATCATCCGGAAGTCCTAAGAATACCTGACGGAACAGGAAGATGTTAAATGGATTTACGATCATCGGAAGAACATATCCAAGTACCGTATTCAAAAGTCCCAGTTTCGCAATGATCAGGAAATGGATCGTAATGATCGTCTCCATAGGCACGATCATCAGAAGCATAATGATCAAAAGCCAGCGTTCTCTGAACGGGAAGTTAATCTTAGCCAGCGCATATCCTGCAAGTCCATTTACGATCACTCCAAGTACGATCAGGATTGCCGCATAAAACAACGTGTTACACATATATCTTACAAATCCTGTATTTGTTAATACAGATACGTAATTTTCAAAGAAATTGCCATTCAGTGCCGGCGGAATAAATGCTGCCAGACTGTTCATGTCAGCCGTGATCGCCGCATCCGGTTTAAATGAATTGGCCAGCATCCAGATAACCGGGAACAGGAACAACAGTGATACGATCAGAAGTACGATCGTCAGTATCCAATTATTTCTTTTTTGCTTTTTTGTTAACATTCTGATCCTCCTTATCTCTTGTTGCAATCGTCTGGATCACAGTCAGTATCATTACAAAGAATGCAAATACGATAGCCATTGTTGACGCAAGACCGATTTCCCAGTTAACCGTACCTGTTTCATAAATATCGTACACTACTGTATAGGTTGAGTTTGATGGTCCTCCACCTGTCATGACCATTGGCTGTACCAGCATACGGAACGCACCGATCGTAATTGTAATAAGTACAAATACACATAATGGTTTTAATTCTGGAAGTGTGATATCTTTGAATTTCTGCCATGGTGTTGCATGATCCATCTCTGCCGCCTCATAAAGTGCCGGATTGATTGCCTGGATTCCACCAAGGAAGATGATCATCTGATATCCCATTCCCTGCCATGCACTCATAACCGCAATGGATGGAAGCGCTTGGCTTGCACTGTTGATAAAAGGCTGTGCATCAATTCCAAAGAAAGAAAGGATTGCATTCATGATTCCTTCCGGGCTGTAGATCTGGATCCACAGTGTTGATACAACCGCAAGCGACATTACCACCGGTACAAAGAATGCTACTTTAAAATACTTTTTACAATGTGTTACTTTATTGATCAGAAGTGCCAGTCCCAAAGCTCCAAGTCCCTGCAATGGCACGATGATGATCACAAATTTTACGGTATTAAAAAATGCCTGTGAAAACACGTCATCTTTGAATATCTGAATGTAGTTATCCAGTCCTACAAAATGCGTCAGGCTCGGATTCAGGGCAAAGAAATCAGTAAAACTAAAGATCAATGTCAGAATCATCGGCAAAAATAAAAATATCGTAAGCAATACCAATGCCGGGCCAAAAAACGCCATTCCCATAATGGATTCTGTTCTTTTCTTCATTATTTCATCACATAACGCTTTAATTTTGCGTTAATCCTTTCTACAGATTTATCCAGTTCTGTCTTTGCATCATTGCCGGTAAGTACTGAATTTTCCAGCACTTCCTGCACCGACGCACTCACCTGCGGATATACAGGAGTTTTTGATCTTGGGTGTCCATATTTGCTAAGCTGCTGATATAAAGCTTTATAATTTTCATCTTTTTCAAAAATCGGACTGCTCTCAAATGCTTCATAGGTAGATGGAAAACTCTTACTTTCATCCCACAGACGTTTTCCGCTTTCTACACCGCTCATCCACTGTACCAGCTTTGTTGCCCCTTTCAGTTTCTTTGTCTCCGATGAAGCTGCAAATGCCCAGGAACCGGTTGGTGTATATCTTCCGCCATCCCAGTTATCAGATACTACATACGGCACAACTCCGAGGTTCACATCCGGATAGTTATTGTAAATTGTATTTACCTCCCATGCCCCGTCAAATTTGAATGCTGCTCTTCCGCTTTCGAATAAGTCTGTAATCTGAACTTTCGACATATAACCGTTATCGAGAAGTGATTTGAAATAATTCACTGTCTCCAGATTCTTTTTGGAATTAAACACTCCATCTACACTCAGTCCATCCTTGCTTACAAAGTCTCCTCCGTTTGACCAGAAGAATGGTGCATAATAATAAATGGTTGCCTCTCCTGTCGGGAATGTCATATCCAGCGCATACCCTTTTTTCTTTTCCACGATTGGCTGGACTTTCTTTAACACCTCTGTGAATTCACTCCAGGTCCATGGATGATCTGCATCCGGAACTTCCACTCCTGCTTCAGCCAGAATGTCTTTGTTATAGTAAAGTCCCACGCTGGATTCCATTGCTCCAAGTGCATAGAGCTTGTTATTATACGTTCCCTGCTGAATAATGGAATCCAGGTACACACTCTTTTCTTCATCCGTTAATTTTGCAAGCGGCTGGATGATTCCATTCTCTGCATACGCAGCGATATTAGGTCCGTCAACAGTAAGTACATCCGGCAGATCTCCCGACATAACTGACGCATTAATCTTGTCCGAATAACCACCGCCGCTGTCATTTCTTGGAATAAACTCAATGTCTGCAAAATATTTGCCATCATATTTCTTATTAAATGCATCTACGGCTTTCCTGTAACATTGTCCTTCTTCTGTGTCTTCGATTGAATGTACCCAGATAGAAAGATATTCTTCGCCTTTGTCATATCCTTTTACTTCTCCTGGTTGTGGCTGCTTGTCTCCACATCCCGTCAACGCCAGTGCAAAGAATGTTGCCAGCAGGATCCCTACTGTTCTTTTTTTCATATCTTTCTCCTTTCAGATTTACGGTTGTGTAACCAGTTAAGTAACCGGTTACTTTATGTGCTCATAATACTACTTGGTTCATCACTTGTCAATATATTTTGAAGAAAAAGTATAACCGGTTACTTAACCGGTTATTTTTGTTTGATTTTTTTATATACACTTGTTATACTGATAACGTATATAATCGAAATAAACTTCAGGGAAACCGTTCGCAATATTGGAATTCCCTGTTTTTAATATGAAAGAGGTTTTACATGAAACAAAAAAAAGTAACTTTTGCAGATATTGCCGCCTATACCGGCTTTTCAAAGACTACTATTTCCAGATATTTCAATAATCCAGATTCTCTAACTTTAGAAAATCAGGGAAAAATCGCCCAGGCTCTGGATGTTCTTGGATACCAGGAAAACAAACTTGCCAAAGTACTGGCCAACGGGAAAAGTGAATTTGTTGGAATTATCATTCCCAACCTGTATCTCCATTATTATTCCGAGATGTTAAATCAGCTGCTTTCCACTTATGAAAAGTATAATTATAAATTTCTTGTATTCATTGGGAATAACAAAAAAGAGATAGAAGAAAAATATATCCATGAACTGATGGCTTATAAGATTGAAGGGCTTATTGTCTTAAGCAATACCATTTCTTCTGAAGAGCTTGCTTCTTATAAACTCCCAGTCGTCACGATTGAGCGGGAATGTGACCACGTCTGCAGTGTGTCTACCGATAACTATCTAGGAGGGGTTCAGGCAACCAGTTTATTAATACATAATAAATGTGATGTCATTTTGCATATCAATTCCATATTTTCTGACACACTCCCAACTTATGGGCGTATCCAGGGATTTGAAGATATCTGTAATGAACATCATATTGCTCACGAATTGATTCAAAGAGATATGGGAAATACTTATCAGGAAACTTTAGCTCAGCTAAAGAATATATTTGATGAAATAGAAGAGAAATATCCGGCACAAAAAAAGGGAGTCTTTCTTGCAAACGACACTTATGCCAGTATGTTCCTGAACCTGATATTCCAGAAATACGGAAAACTTCCGAAGGATTATCAGATTGTTGGATTCGATGATTCTCCTATCGCAAGTGAAGCAATCCTCCCGATCACAACTGTTGGACAGCAGATTGAAAAAATCGCCCAGACTGCTATGGAACTTTTGGTACTCCAGATGAATGAAATGAAAAAAAGAAAACCGGCTCCTTTAAAAGAACCGATTCATAAACAGATTACACCGGTATTGATTCGACGTGATACCACGGAATAATCTTGTGTTATATTTTTCTTTTATAAAATTAGTATTGCCAGTGATGATTTTTGAATACTCTCGTATTTGTTTGATTTGTCACTGGCACTTTTTCATCTACATGTTTTGCAAATCTTTTTTTAGATTATACCTCATGTACGTCATATCCTCTGCTTCTGCATTCTTTCATCAGCCATTTCATTGTCTTGATCTCTGTGATTCCCATAATCTCAACATTTTTTTCATCATAGAAATGCATCAGTGCATATAATTGTCCATCCCATATCTGGCGTTCTAGCATCTGATCTTGCGCTTTTTTCCCAGGCTCTAAGGTCAGTTTATTCTCCGGACGGCTTACAATCACATATACTTCTTTTTCATTTCGTATCTTGTCTTTTATTTCTTTGTTGTCCAATTCCTGAAACTTCAGTTTCTGAAAGTCTGTTTTTTCACCGTAGTTCCGATATATGATTTTTCCATTTGACAGTCTCTTTAATCCCTCATAGATCAGATCAAATGCCTTGTCATCCTGGATATTGTTCATCTGCATATATTCATATCTTTTATTCCATTGATGCCAGACTTCTATCTGATGGTCTATGCTTTTTGGTTTGACTACCTTTACTTCTTTTATGATTCCTGAATATGGATAGTAGATGACTTCTGCCATGCCTTCTTTTTCTGCCAGTTCCTGTACTACATTTCCTTTCAGATATCCTTTTAAGATCCCGGTCTCTTCCCGCAGCCGCAATCCTTTCAGCCATTCCATACGTATCTTAGAATCTATGAAAATCCTGGAATTAATCAGCCGTAGTAAACTGTCTATCGTCCAGTAGATTTCCATGTATCCATATGGTTTGTCCTCCATATGAAAGCTGAATTTTCCGTATATCCATTGATCCGGCTTGAAATGCTTTATTTCTTCTCCTTTTGAGGAATCCCAACGTCTGAAGACTCTTCCTGTCTTCATTCCTTTATATTCCATATATTTGCGGACTGGTGGCTTTATAAAATCATCGATTATGCAGCACAGGCGGATAACGCTATATGCAAAGCCGATAATTAGTATGATTAGCAGCGGGCGGTTTACCAGATTTCCTATATAGGAAAACAGGATGAGGATTGCTTCTATCAATAGAATAAAGATTCGTTTTATCAGGAAATATGTGAATCTCCATTTTCCTTCTTGTTTCATTAATATAATCGTATCCTTTTTATTTTTATTCTTTATGCCTTTTAGTATTTTGCAAGCAATGTTTCTGCTCTTTCTTTATCTTCCTTCCTCACCAGAATTTCATATTCATACACTTTGTCCTGATCTACTCCGATGCTTCCAAACTGGGATCTCTTCGTTCCTTTTCCAGGGAAAAGCCACTCGGAATCCTGATTTCTCACTTTATGTTTGTATGGAATCTTCGCCAGATCCAGTGCATCCCGTACCTCATTGAACCGCTTCATGTCGTGTCCGATATAGATAGATTCTGTCATTAATTTCATAGGCTGGTCCTCTTTTCGTAATTTCTTAATTTTGATTATACTCTATTCCTTTGGGAGATTCTACAGCACCTTTCTTAATATTTCTTACTTTTAATACAGAGAAAAAGGCTACCCTGTACTCCTACAGTTGTAGCCTTTCATCATTATTCTTCAGCAGCTTTTTCATTCTGTATCTCTTCAATGATATTCTCTACTTGCGAAATATCAATTTCCAAGATTTCCGAAATTTGTTCTGCTGAATAATTTTTAGCTAATTTCTTTTGAATCTGACTCACGAGAAGCCTTTTTTCTCCCTCTGCAATTCCTTCCCGAATCCCCTCCTGCTTTATCAGTATTTTTTCTTCCCACGTCTGCATATACTTCACCTCTGTCTTTTCACTTGCTTTGATCTGACAAACACGTCTATGCATTTCTTGAATCCGTTTACTTTCGCATGATCCTGACACTTCATCTGTACTATGTTCCATATACTTCAAAAGTTCTATCAATTCTGGTGATACCAGCTCTGGATGTTCCCCTCGTGTATTCAGAAATATTCTCGTTGCTCCATCATCTTCATCCATGGCATAGACATCAAGCCGGATCTGCCGATTATCCGTAGATGTCCTCTGTTCTTTCTCTGTCTGTGGTGGATGTTTTAGCATCATGTTCTGACTTAGTATAATATCCAGCATTGTCTTAACATTTTCCGGATCATCCATCGCTTCATCGAATAGAAATTTGTCCAGCAAGTTTAATTCTTTTAATGATCTTCTTTGGTTCATAAGTGGCTCTCCTCTCTTGTACAGATATGTTCCCTGTAAAGAAGAGCTGTTTATCTTTATGAATATGATAACACAGAATTTATATATATACCAGTATATACAATCAACTTCTTTTATCAGGCATGTATTATCTGTTGTATTTTTCATTTTGGATTCTTCCCCCCGATTATCTGGGTCTGAAGTAAATGAATTGGTAACTATAGATGCAGTGCAGATATTAGAATTTATCTGCGTGTCGATACAATAACATGCCTGATTTTTATTTTCAATATCCCTTTTAGAAATGCTGATTTTTTGTGAACTTTCTACAACTCTTTCATCTTCCCCAGGAGTTCCTGATACTCTATATTCAAAAGCAAAGCCATTAATATCTTCATATACCTAATCATAAAAAGAAAATTCGCATTTTGTTATCTGTTCACAACTTCCATCTGCTCTTCTGCCGGTCTGTTCCTTCTTGCTCCAATCAGATACAGAATCGCCGGCCCCAGATTAGCAATCATTCCAATAATCAAAATTGGAAAATCTGACATTTTCAAAAATGCTTTTCCCATATCTATTGCAATAATAAATTCCTTCAAATACATGAACAAATTAACAACCATATAGATAACAACGCCCACTGTTAACTGTTTTGTTTTTTCTGTATTATTACAGTTCGCCTCACCGTAATGTCCCAGATACCACACGCCGATTGCAAAAGCAAGCACCCATAACGCATGCACACGTTCTCCATCCAAAAAGCAAATATTAATCAAACAACCTACAATTCCCCAAAGCCCTAATATCTGAAAATATATCGAAGTTCCTCTAAGTAATTTCCGTCCTCCCGGTGCCTTGATTCCTCCCACCGAATAGATCAAATCATCACAGAATTCATGAACCGGCTTTCCAAGTACAATTTCAAAATCTTCATTGCGCTCCTGTGCTTCTTCCGCCATTCCCACGATATCTTCAACCATCTTGTCAATTTCTTTTTCTGTAAGCGGAAATGTCTTGATGTACTTTTTCATCTTCCGAACCATTCTTTTATTTTTCTTCGTCAACATAATCTACCCCTCCTTTTTTAAAATTCTGTTTACTGAAGATTGTACTTCCGTCCAGCTTTTGATAAATTCCTGTAAATATGCCTGCCCCTCAGCCGTCAACGAATAATATTTTCGTTTTGGACCAAGCGGCGATGGCCGTAATTCTGAAGAGATCATTCCTTTCTTTTCCAGTCGTACAAGTAACGGATATATGCTGCCTTCTTTTACATCTTCAAATCCAAACTCTGTCAATGTCGTTACAATCTCATATCCATATGTAACCGTCTCTGATAAAATCTGTAAGATACACCCTTCCAAAGTTCCTTTCATTAATTGTGACTTATCATACATATTTTCACCTACCTTGTATAATATAGTAGTTCTTAACTATATTGTATCACATAGTAGTGATTTGTCAAGAATTCTACTCACACAACATAAAACAGTTCTACTGATAACATTACAATTCCTGTAGCTGCCTATTTCTTACAAACTTATGCCGATACAGAAAAAAAGGCTCCCCTGTACTTCTACAGTAGTAGCCTTTCAGCATTATTCTTCAACAGCTTTTTCATTCTGTATCTCTTCAACGATATTCTCTACTTTCGAGATATCAATTTCCAAGATTTCCGAAATTTGTTCTGCTGAATAATTTTTAGCTAATTTCTTTTGAATCTGACTCACGAGAAGCCTTTTTTCTCCCTCTGCAATTCCCTCCTGCTTTATCAGTATCTTTTCTTCCCACGTCTGCATATACTTCACCTCTGTCTTTTCACTTGCTTTGATCTGACAAACACGTCTATGCATTTCTTGAATTCGTTTACTTTCGCATGATCCCGACACTTCATCTGTACTATGTTCCATATACTTCAAAAGTTCTATCAATTCTGGTGATACCAGCTCTGGATGTTCCCCTCGTGTATTCAGAAATATTCTCGTTGCTCCATCATCCAGTTTCAATTCCGGAACTTCCTCACATTTCATCTGGAATGTATAACGATATAAGCCATATCCAAACAAATCAAACGGCGTAATCATCACAATCAAAACTTCATTCAACAAGTTGAATTCTTTTAATGATCTTCTTTGGTTCATAAATGGCTCTCCTCTCTTGTACAGATATGTTCCCTGTAAAGAAGAGCTGTTTATCTTTATGAATATGATAACACAGTTTTTTTATATATACCAGTATATACGGTCAACTTCTTTTACCAGGCATGTAGTATCTGTCTGTTGTATTTTTCATTTTGGATTCTTCCCACTGATCATATTGGTTTGAAATAAATGAATTGGTAACTTATAGATGCATTGCAGATATTAGAATTTATCTGCGTGTCGATACGATAACATGCCTGATTTTTATTTTCAATATTCATTTTAAAAATGTTGATTTTTTGTGAACTTTTTACAACTCTTTCATCTCTCCAAATTCATTCAAATACATGAACAAATTAACAACCCTGTAGACAATAACACGCTCTGTTAATTACTTTGTTTTTTCTGTATTATTACTATTTCTCTCTCCGTAATGTTCTTTTAGTATCTACAGAACCTGCCACTGGCAGCTTTCTTCCGAACGCATGGCGATTTAAAAAATCCGCAGAGACAAGCTTTTCCAACTTACTTCTGCGGATTTTTTCAATATGAGCTTTACTCTTTTTCTTTATAATGATGTGCTTCTTCCAACATCATATCTTTCACCTTCATCAGACGGATCTGGGTGCTTCGTTCATTCTCGTCAAGCTTCATCGTAATATACTTGATATTCTTCTGCGCATTCGGAATGATTACATGCTCCAGGGCGTTGACACGTCTTCTGGTCTTTTCGATCTCGGCCGCCATTAACTGGCAGGCTTTTTCTGTCTCTGCAAGCTTTAACATATCCGGCAGGATATCTGCAAGGGACTTTACGGCTCCATCCAGATCACTGGATGTAAATGCGAATCCATATGAATAGATGTCGTTCGCATCTGCAGTTCTGGTCTTCGTCTCGAATACAGGAATATCCACACTCATGACATTCTTCTGTCCGACCTCCAGATCTACTTTCTGCTTCGGAGCCATCAAAGCGGTGTTCAGGGTTGCTTCGTCCATACCTGCTTTGGCTATGACAAAGTTTTTATTGGCAGAGCGGATACCTGCTTCTACCTTTTCCCGAAGCTCCATGTTCACTTTTACCAGATCCAGGAACTGACGCATCAGTTCGTCTCGTTTATCTTTCAGAAGTTTGTGACCTTTTATGGCTGTGACCAGTTTTTTCTTGGTCCTGGTCAGTTCCATACGGGTAGGGGTTACCTGGGTTGACGCCATAGTATCACTCCTTTCTTTACTTTTTTATATACCAGACGCCATGCCAGCTCGAATCCGCTTTGCTTCTTCTCGCTGAGGGCTGACGCCCTATGCATCTTGCCAGATATGGAATCGCAGGTTAACCTGCATTCCATATCTGACCAATCTGCGCATGGCTTACTGCTTACCATAATACATATCTAAGAACTTATCATCAATTCGCTTAAGCTCTGCTCTAGGCAGCATAGACAACAGCTTCCAGCCGATCTCCAGTGTCTCTTCGATCGGTCTGTCGGTATCGTATCCCTGGGATACATATTCTTTCTCGAATGCATCTGCAAATTTTGCATATACCAGGTCGATATCGGTAAGAGCTGCTTCTCCTAAGATGGTCATTAATTCTTTTGCATCTTTTCCTCGTGCATACGCTGCGAACAGCTGATTCATCGTGTTCGAATGATCGGCTCTCGTCTTGCCTTCTCCGATTCCTTTATCTTTCAGACGGGACAGGGATGGCAGTACATCGATCGGAGGTTTGATACCTTTGCGGTACAGATCACGGCTTAAGATGATCTGTCCTTCTGTGATGTATCCGGTAAGGTCCGGGATTGGATGTGTCTTGTCATCTTCCGGCATAGTCAGGATCGGGATCAGTGTGATACTACCCTTCTTACCATTCTGTCTTCCGGCTCTTTCATATAAAGTTGCAAGGTCAGTGTACATATATCCAGGATATCCACGACGTCCAGGTACTTCCTTACGTGCGGCAGATACTTCACGGAGTGCATCTGCGTAGTTGGTAATGTCTGTCATGATTACCAGTACGTGCATGTCTTTTTCGAACGCCAGATATTCTGCTGCTGTCAGTGCCATACGAGGTGTGGAAATACGCTCGATGGCCGGGTCATTTGCAAGGTTGACGAACAATACGGTTCGGTCAATAGCTCCTGTTTCTTTGAATGATTCTACGAAGAAGTTAGACTCTTCGAATGTAATACCCATAGCAGCAAATACTACAGCGAATTTCTCATTGCTTCCGCGTACCTTTGCCTGCTTTGCGATCTGTGCTGCCAGATTGGCATGTGGAAGTCCGGATGCCGAGAAGATTGGGAGCTTCTGTCCACGTACCAGTGTGTTCAGTCCGTCGATGGCAGATACACCGGTCTGGATGAACTCTTCCGGATAGCTTCTAGCTGCCGGGTTCATAGGCAGACCGTTGATATCACGTCTTTCATCCGGCAGGATCTCCGGTCCTCCGTCGATCGGGCGGCCCAGTCCATCAAAGACACGTCCCAACATATCTTCTGATACACCAAGTTCCATGCTTCGTCCGAGGAAACGAACTTTACTGTTACTTAAGTTGATACCCGTGGCACTTTCGAATAACTGCACCAGTGCATCATTTCCATTAATTTCCAGAACCTTGCAGCGGCGTTTCTCACCGCTTGCAAGTTCGATCTCACCTAATTCATCATAGGCTACATTTTCAACACCGCGTACCAGCATCAGCGGTCCGGCAACTTCCTGTATGGTTCTATATTCTTTTGGCATAATTTAGAAGTCCTCCTTCCCGAATGCAGCCGCAACTTCTTTATCCAGTTCTTCTTCTACATTCTTATATTCGCTTTCGATATCGGCGTCTGTTGTATATTTATAACGTCCGATCTTTTCTCTTACCGGCATGGCGATCAGTGCGTTCATGTCTGCACCCTTGTTCAGTGCATCGACAGATTTCTCATAAAATGCCAGTACCAGTTTCATCATCAGATACTGCTTGCGAAGCGGCGTGTAAGTGTCGATCTCATGGAATGAATTCTGATGTAAGAAGTCCTCACGGATCGATCTTGCTGCTTCCATCTTCAGTCGGTCAGTCGGTGACAGCGCATCCATACCTACCATCTGTACGATCTCATTTAACTCGGCTTCTTCCTGAAGGATCGTCATCATCTTCTGACGGTCTTCCATCCAGTCTGCTGCCACTTCTTCATTAAACCAGTTTGCCATATTGTCAACATACAGCGAATAACTGGTCAGCCAGTTGATGGCTGGGAAATGTCTCTTATACGCAAGTGCGGAATCCAGTCCCCAGAATACCTTTACAATACGAAGGGTTGCCTGTGATACCGGTTCGGAGATATCACCACCCGGAGGAGATACGGCTCCGATAACAGAAAGTGCTCCTTCTCTTCCTTCTTTACCAAGGGATACCACGTGTCCTGCTCTTTCATAGAACTGCGCCAGACGGGAACCTAAGTATGCCGGGTAACCTTCCTCACCAGGCATCTCTTCCAGACGTCCTGACATCTCACGAAGTGCCTCTGCCCAACGGGATGTAGAATCTGCCATCAGCGCTACGGAATATCCCATATCACGGAAATATTCTGCAATCGTGATTCCGGTATAAATGGAAGCCTCACGGGCTGCAACCGGCATATCCGATGTATTTGCGATCAGTACGGTTCTTTCCATCAGTGACTGTCCGGTCTTCGGATCTTTCAGTTCCGGGAATTCATTCAGAACGTCGGTCATCTCATTACCACGTTCTCCACATCCGATATAAACCACGATATCAGCCTCTGCCCACTTAGCCAACTGGTGTTGGATAACTGTTTTACCACTTCCGAAAGGTCCCGGAACGGCTGCCACACCACCTTTGGCAATCGGGAAGAATGTATCGATAACACGCTGTCCGGTTACCAGTGGTTTTACAGGCGGCAGTTTCTTCTGATACGGACGGCCCTTTCGTACCGGCCATCTCTGCATCATGGTAAGTTCTTTGTCACCTTTTTCTGTAGCAATCACTGCTACTACTTCTTCTACGGTAAATGTTCCGGCTTTGATTTCTTTAACGGTTCCCTTTACTCCGTAAGGAACCATGATCTTCTGCTGTACAACGATGGTTTCCTGCACAGTTCCGAGTACGTCACCTGCTTCTACTTCATCACCAACTTTTGCAACCGGGACGAATTCCCATTTTTTATCTCGTTTTAACGAAGCAACTTCTACACCTCGTTTTAAGTTATTACCGGAGATCTTCATGATATCATCCAGTGGTCTCTGGATACCATCATATATGCTTGTGATCAGTCCAGGTCCAAGTTCTACTGACATTGGTACATCCATGGACTCTACCGGCTCTCCAGGTCCAAGTCCCGATGTCTCTTCGTATACCTGGATGGATGCCTCATCTCCGTGAATCTCTATGATCTCTCCGATCAGACGCTGGTTGCTTACACGTACCACGTCAAACATATTGGCGTCACGCATTCCTTTTGCAATGACCAGCGGTCCTGCTACTTTTTTAATCGTTCCTGTACTCATACGGACGAATCAACCTCCTTTAGCTGCCAAATATAATATCGGAACCGACAGCCTGTTCTACCGATTTCTTCACACCTGCAACTCCGGCACCTGTATTACCTGCAATACCCGGTATCTGAATGATCGCCGGTGTGACCTGTTCCTGATATTTTTCTATTTCATGCGGTAACTCAGCGGCAAGCTTTTCTGTGATATAGATGATCCCATATCCTCCCTGTGCCAGCTGGTGTAACTTCTCTGCGGCTTCCTCGCGGGTCTGGACGGCAAATGTATCAAGGCCCAGTGCTGCGAATCCGAAGATACTGTCGTAATCGCCTAATACTGCAATCTTATACATACATTTTCCTTACCCTTTCCCGGATCGAATCATCCGGAAGTTCATTCTGCTTTCCTGATAAAATGATTCGTACCGTTTTAATCTCATTCTGTCTTGCAATCACATAGGCAATTACCGGTCCTATTGTAAATGCATGATATTTCTCCGGGCTGATCGTCTGGATGATCCGGTTATCACACCATCTTTCGAATGCCGAAGCCGACTCCGAAAGTGCATCCGCACCTTCTGCATAAGCTGTTCCTCTTAAGTATTCACAGATGGCATCCATACCGCTAAGTGCTGCCTTTGAAAGCTGGCTTATACTTAGAGAATCACATTCTGCCATTGCCCGTTTCATAAATTCCGTTGATTTTGCGGTCTTCTGTGACCGGACAGCAATCTTAATATCTGCCACCGCCACTGTCGATTCTGCATAATCCTGTATGATCTTATCCGGTGAAGCTTTTCCTGCCTGATAGATGGCATCCAGTGCCGCCCGGTCTATGATCACATCACAGAGCTGCCCGTCTCCTGTATGAAGAAGTGTCTCGTATGCTTCTTCTCCCGCTGTGCGCATACTGTCCGGAAGCTTTCCAAAGTCTCTGTCTTCTACGATCTTTCGCATCTCTTCTCCCGGGATACGCACATCTTCATAATAGATATGTCTGTTCTTCTCCCCGGTGCACACTTCCTTTACCGCCGCTTTTAAATTATGAAAAAGCTTTGGATAAGAAAGCACATCAAAATGTTCCATCCCAATCGACAGTTCTTTTACCACTTCCCAGATCTTCTCTTCTTCTCTTGTCAGGATCTTTTCAGCATCTCCGCTGCTTTCTGTATCCCCCCATCCTTTTTCTTCCAGAAACTGCAGTGCCTGATCATAATTCTGGCACGCAATCAACTGATCGATGGTACTGTCAGAAAACAGGGACACTTCCAGGGCCCGGATTCTTGCGACCGCATAGGTATATTGTTCACTCATGTTGTTCCTCCATTTCTGAACATTCCTGGTATCTGAACATTCCTATTGGTTCTTATGACACTCTGTGTGTCATACAAAGAGCAGCCGGTGAACGATATCAGACAGTTCATCCCGCTTCGCATCAAACATTGCCCTGATCGTACAGTTTTCTTCAATTCCACCGTACGCAAGAATGAATCCATTTTCAATATTATCCCTGCCGGCTCCGGCAACAGTAAGTTTGCCGCCTTTTGCCTGCGCGGTCTGTTCTATTTCTTTGCCAAATCCTACCGGCATATTTTCCAGATCTTTTACGGAGAAATAAATCTCTCCTTCCTGAGGCAGCACGTGTTTTTCAAGAACCGATAGCAAAAGTTTGTAGTATTCATCCGGCTCAAGATTTGTCACTTTCTCATAAGCCTTTTCCAGAATCTCTGCGATCATCCCCTGTTTTGCTTCCAGGAATCTGGTCCTGCGCTGAAGATCGATGGAAGATTTTACACGCTCCTTATAAGATGTAATCTCTGCTTCTGATTTTTTCAGAATGGCTTCCGCCTGTCTGGTGCCTTCTTCCTGCGCCGCAAGCTTCATCTTTTCTGCCTGCACTTTCGCTTCTTCGATCTTTGCATCTGCTGTTACATTTGCCTCGTTAAGGATCTGACTTTTGATCTTTTCTAATCCAGCCATTGTCCTTCACACTCCTTCTATACCTGAATTGCTGTTACTGAAAGAATAGAGATCAGAAGTGCAAGGATTGCATATGTCTCAACCATTGCAGGGAACAGCATTGCTTTACCAAACTGATCCGGTTTCTTTGCAACGATTCCGATTGCTGCGGCTGCTGTCTTTCCCTGTGCTTTTCCTGAAATCAGACCTACAATACCGATTGGAAGGCAAGCTGCCAGGATCAGAAGTCCTGTCTTAGGATCAATGTCCGCTGCGCCGCCGCCAAGAAGTCCGATCTTAGATAATGTAATGAAACCAACCAGCAGTCCATAGATTCCCTGTGTACCAGGAAGCAGCTGCATGATCAGTACTTTTGCGAATTTGCTCGGGTCTTCTGTTACAACTCCGGATGCAGCCTGTCCTGCGATACCTACTCCGATCGCAGATCCTGCACCTGCCAGGAAAACTGCTACTGCCGCACCAAGAAGTGCATATACCATTCCCATATCATTCCAAATACTCATATCTATTTTTCCTCCTTAATATCTACATATTTTGTCTCCGCACGAAACGGTTCGAAAGGTTTTCCACCGCCTTCATAGAATTTTCCAAAGAATTCCACAAACTGAAGTCGGTTGGTGTGGACATATGCACCAAGCAGGTTGATCGCCAGGTTCATTGTGTGTCCGACTATAAATACTACGATAAATAAGATGACTCCGAATACGCTCTTACCAAGCATACTGCCCATCTGGTTGACAACCGATGCAATAACACCTGTCGCAAGTCCAAGCGCCAGAAGTCTGGAGTATGATAATACGTCACTTAACCATCCTGTGATGTTATAGATATCATACGCACCAAGCGCAAGTCTGAGCGCCGGGTTCTTGCTGGATCTTCCGGACATCAGTAACAGTCCGACTGCTCCGATGATTGCCAGTGCTTTCGATAATGTAACCAATGCTGCCGGGAACACGATCTTCGTCTGTGCGATTGAAGCAAAGATATCTGACGGAAGTAACATCATGATCAGTCCGATCAGGAAAATGTACCAAAGTACGATATCACAGAAGAAATCCAGTACCTTTCCGTCTTTTAGTAACATATATCCCTTGATTCCCAGTCCGACGAACAAATGCACCAGACCAAATCCCATCGAATAGATCAGAAGTTTCATCGGATCATTCAACGGTGCGAACCATAACGGCTTGATCGTCAGCTCTTTTCCAAAGAATGTGCTTGATACAACATCTACTACATCTCCAAAATATCCACCGAACAAGACTCCCCATACAAGGGTGGAAAGTCCACAGTACATGAACATTTTCATGGATTTTCTCATGCCCGCACTCATGCGTGGGAATTTCTTAAGAACTACCAGACACACGATTGCGATAATTGCACCATAGGCCGCATCCGACAGCATCATTCCAAAGAAAAATACATAGAAGAATGACATAATCGTTGTCGGATCAATCTCTCCCTTATGCGGAAGTCCGTAAGATTCCAACACACCCTCCACACTTTCGGAAAATCCATTATTCTTAAGGAGTACCGGAGGTTCTTCATCTTCTTTTAATTCTTCCACATCTATTACACAGTCATAAGCTTCACCAATTGCTTTTTCCACTGCAGGAATGACTTCCTTTGCAGCATATCCACTGATGATAAATGTACGTTTTGACTGTGGAAGTGTTCCTAATACTTCATATTTTTCTGCGCGCATCCGGTAATAGTCGCCTATGATTTTTAACTCTTCCCGGTCTTTTGCATGCGCATTGATATCGTCCTTGATACCGGCTATCTCTGCCTGTATCTGTGCGATCTGTGCTTCCAGCTTCTGCTTTCTTTCTGCCGGAATCTCTTCTGACACCATCGCCGGTCTTGAAAATCCACAGGTCCGAAGTGCATTTTCAACTTCAGCGGCCTGTTCTTTCAGACAGAAGACACTTAGATATACGGCATCCCTGTCCTGACTTATCACCGATATGTCAAATGCTTCCAGATCCGGATTATCTTCCGCGATCTTTTCATAGACCATCTCAAGTGTCATGTCCGCAGCTATTGTTCCAAGAAACATAGCCGTCTTTTTGGTTCCCGGATAATTCATCGGAACTTCCAGACTCATCCATGGAGCCAGTGACTCAATCTGGGTCTGAAGCTTTACGATCTCTGCCTGGGCTTCTGCGATTTTTTTATGATCTGCAATCAGAAGATCCGCCACATCCATTACTGCTTCCTGTTTTACAGCAACTTCATCCCAGTCGGCCTTGTCAATCAGCTCATTCCCTTCCAGACTTGCGAACATGGACTTTTTCTCAGGTGCATATTGATTCAGCACATCCAGTGCATTTTCCGTTAACTGCACCCGTTTTTCAAAACTGACTTTTGCACTCTGGGTATCCATCTTTTCAAATCCGGTCTCGTCCTGCGCGACCTGATGCATCTCCATTACACCCATGGACTGCAGTTGTTCCAGAATCGCTTTCCGGTCCCTTTTCAATGCGCAGATACTGATTCGCTGCATCTGCAATACTGCCATAACTGCATCCCTCCTTTTATTTTATTGTGTTTCTTTTCTCTGTCATCAGCCAAGTAATGCTTCCATGACTACGGCTACCGCCTCCTCTTCTTTTGTCTCCGCCAGAGCCTTCAAAGCTTCCATATCCTGCTCTGTAATCTTAGATGCTTCTGCCTTTTGGTTCTCTCCGTCTTCTCTTACTTTCAAAAAATCTGCTTCTGCCTTTTGTTTAGCTTCTGCCACTGCCTGCTCTTTTATCTTTTTTGCTTCTTTAGCAGCGTTTTCAAGGATCTCGGTGCACGTCGTATCAGCCTTTCTTATGATCTCATCCGCTTTATTTTCCGTTTCCTTGATGGTTTTAATGGTTTCTTCTACCATTCATCTACCACCTCTCTTTCTAAAAATACAGAGAACCTGCCGCCGGCAGTTTCTCTTGCATACTCTGATATGCAAAATCTAGTTTAAATTATAAGCTTATTTTTGCAATTTTACCATACATTTATTACATTTGCAGCAAATTGTATGGCAAGTTGATATATTTTTATCATTTTCTCTTTTTATTTTTGTTCATATATGCATATATTATTAATAAGTAGGAACTCATGACAAAACCAGCCGAAGTCCACCTTATGATCTGCATCTGCAGAACCTGACACCGCATCTTTTCTTGGATTCCACGGTATAAAAATAAGGATATCATTCCATTTTCTTAAAGAAAACGGACAATATCCTTATTTTGTCTAGACAATATGAAATTTATACAAGCTCTTACCAGTGTAATTCGTGAAGATGTCCCTCCAGATTCATACCTGCAAATCCGTTCTGCCTGAGTGCTTCGTAAAGCACGATCGCAACCGAGTTGCCAAGGTTCAGTGAGCGGATATCGCCTACCATCGGGATACGCACGCAGTCTTCTTTATGATCTACCAGAATCTCTTCCGGGATTCCGGCACTTTCTTTTCCGAACATGATGTAACAGTCCGGTTCATAGTTCACTTCTGTATATACCTTTGGTGCTTTTGTCGTTGCCATGTAGATCTTGGCTCCCGGGTTCTTTTCCAGGAAATCATTGTAATCAATATAGGTTCTGACATCCAGATGCTCCCAGTAATCCATGCCGGCACGCTTTAAGTTCTTTTCATTTAAGCGGAAGCCGAGTGGCTCGATCAGGTGTAATCTGGTGTTGGTGGCTACGCAGGTTCTTCCGATATTGCCTGTGTTTGCCGGGATCTCTGGTTCGTGTAGTACGATGTTTAACATGTTATGTTCCTCCGTTTTTCACTAACTTACTTTTACAAAATCAAATATGGATTGCACTGAAAATGCATCCTACTCTTTTTCAAATAAAAATTCTATATAGCTGTATATTTCCGAAAAGTCAATCTGACATTTTCCAGCAAATATATTCACCGGCACCTGGTCTTCAAAACTATAGATAGCCGGTAATTCATTATGTTCCAAGTCATATACTACAACTTTTTTCTTATCCGGGTCAACCATCCAGTATTCTCTGACTCTTGCAGTGATATATTTTTTCAGTTTTAATCCCATATCTTTTTTTCTTGTGGATGGTGATAATATCTCAATTACCATATCCGGTGCTCCATAGACATGACTTCGAAGGATTTTATCCCTGTCGCAGCATATCACGACATCCGGCTGTATCATCGTCCTATCATCTTCATCCAGCTGTACACTGACAGGTGACGGAAGAACCATGCATAATCCTTTGTTCTGTCGGATGTACTCTCTTAATCTGATGCTGATTTCAAATGCAAGCTGCTGATGGATCGTGGTTGGCGTATTCAGGTCGTAGATGACTCCGTCAATCAATTCTACTCTATATTCGTCCGGAATCGCTTCATATTCTCTCAGAGTGTATTCTCCCTGCTTTTTCCCATGGAAATGTTTCCAGATATCATCCTCATGATCTGCTCCATCTCCGTAAATGTGATAAGCCGATGTGCTTTCTTTTATCATATCAGAATATAAATCAGAAGCAGGTTCTTTCATATATTCTGGTGATGTCATGTTTCCAGACGCTTTGTAATCTCGTCCAGAATTATCCGTAAATATAATATGTTCAATCGGAAATGCTTTTTCCAACTGACAAATTGTGTCATATCTTGGCCTCTTGGTTATTCCGCTGAATATCTTTTGTACCGTTCCCAATGGTACCCCGGAACGATCTGATATCTGCTCGCAACTGAAACCTAATTCTGTTTTCTTCTTTTTCATCTCTTCTACAGTCATCGGATCATCTCCTTCCTTCTACAGGACTCTCCATCGACGGATTCTTCTGAACATGTGGTAATCTATATTTCTGATGTTGTTTTCCATATTTTATTATATATCATTCCATTTATCAAGTATATTTTCCATATTTTATTATACATTATTCCATTTCGTCTTATCCAAATCGAAGTAAAACATTTGCCACTGGCGGATTTTTGAATATATTTTTATATGCAAAATCAACCGGACAGTCTTTTAATAGTTGGAAACGGTTGCTTCGGATTCAGAAGGCAGAAAGGCTTCTGATCAATACGCAGAAGTCAGTTGCGGATATCAGTGAGATTCTCGGATATGAGAACCCTGAGACATTTATTCGGGCGTTCAAGAAAGAATTGCATATTACTCCTGCGAAATACCGGAACCGGGAGATTACACCGAAGACAGTTTCAGTGGAAACGCATTCCATATAAAAAATATCCGGCAGAAACATATTATCATTTCTGCCGGATGTTTCTAATATTCAGACATACTTCTCTCCACCTGCACTGCCGCAATCGCACCGTCCGCCACCGCAGTCACAACCTGGCGCAGGCTCTTGACTCTTACATCTCCTGCTGCATACACACCCGGTACATTGGTATGCATGTCCTCATCCGTCTTAATGTATCCCTTATCATCCGTCTCCACTTCATCAGCAAACACGCCGGTATTCGGGATCATACCGATGAATCCGAAGAGACCGAACAAGCCGTCTTTTGGGTCAGCTTCTATCTTCGTAAGTTCCCCGGTCTTTACATTCTTCACCGTCATCGTCTGGAGCAGTCCGTCGCCACCCACTTCTTCGACTACCGAATCCCACAGGAATGCAATCTTCGGATTGGCAAATGCTTTTTCCTGGATAGACTTTGCTGCACGCAGCTCATCCCTTCTGTGGATGATCGTAACTTTTCTGGCGAATTTTGTAAGGTACAGTGCTTCTTCCACCGCTGCGTCTCCGCCGCCGGCTACATAGACTTCCAGATCCGTAAAGAAGTTCGCATCACAGGTCGCACAGTAAGAGATGCCGCGTCCTTTGTACTCCTGCTCTCCTTTGCATCCGATCGGTCTTGCGTATGCACCGGTTGCGATGATGATATTTTTTGCCTGATAAGTATCTTTTTCGCCTGTCAGGACTTTGATATCTCCATCCAGCTCTACATTTATGATCGTATCGCGGACATGTTCCGCGCCAAACTGTTCTGTCTGTTCGTACATTCTGCGTACAAGAGAAACTCCTGTTTCGCCTTCTACGATCTGTCCCGGATAGTTTTCTATTTCGTCTGTGTTGATAATCTGGCCGCCGGCCTGTCCTTTTTCAATAATTAAAGTATCCAGTCTGCTTCTGCCTGCATATAATCCTGCGCTTAATCCCGCCGGACCGGCGCCAAGGATGATTACGTCATATATGTGATCCATGTGTGTGTCCCCGCTTTCTTTTCGCATGTATTTTTTTAATTGTTGATAGTATGATTCTATCTTATTTTACATGATTTTAGCTGTTGGCATACCAACAAATCACAAGCAAAAATTTTTCTTTTACTTTTATATTACTTGCTAAAGATATATTTCTATGATATTATAATTACAAAGAAAAACAACCGCTCAAAGTGGTTGGCCATATTGACTAGTAGAAATCCACCCAGTCCGCCAAGACTTTTTAGAGGGTGGGTTTTCTATTTCCTACTGACATATCAAATATATAAAAGTCAGTAGTGATATTATGAACATACCAAATTGCATTAAATCTTTAAAGTCAAAATTTCTATTGTTCATTTACACCACCTCCTATCTATGTATCTTAGGAGGCCTTCCACCCTTATTGCGGTTGTTTATAGTAGTATATCACATACGTCTTATTTATTCAATTATTAAATAAACTTCATTATATCTTCCACAATCTGTTCTTTCGTCAGATGATTCTCTTTCAGAACTTCTGCCACATCATAACGGTCCAGGAATTCTTTCTTCAGTCCGAAATTCAGAACCTTCATGTCGGAATCTCCATAGAATCTTGCGATCTTCTCTCCGAATCCGCCGTCAAGGATACCATCTTCCAGGGTAATAACAACATCATGTTCTTTCTTAAGTTCTTCCAGAAGGTCTGCATCAATACCTGTGATGTAGTATGGATTGATTACTGTTGCATCTGTACCTGTCACATTCTTAAGTTCTTCTGCCACTTCTTTACCAAGTCCGTAGAATGTTCCAAGTCCGATGACTGCAACCTTAGAACCTTTCTGTGTAACTTCGTATTTGTTCAGATCGCCAAAGTCTTTTGTAATCTCTTTTCCGTCTGAGATTACGCTGCCGCCCGGAAGCTTGATTGCTACCGGATGCTCATTCTGTTCAATACTCCAGTCAAGCATTGCCAGGTATTCTTCCTTGGTTGTCGGCGCAAGATATACGAGGTTCGGGATATTTGCCATCATCGGGATGTCATATAATCCAAGATGTGTCACATCATTCATTCCAAATACAGTTCCCCAGAATGTTACGATCGTTGCCGGACTGTTGTTGATGCAGAGGTCCTGTGCAATCTGATCATAGGTTCTCTGTACAAATGTGCTGTATACACCATAAACTGGTTTTCCACCATTTGCAGCGATTCCGGAAGCGAGTGCTACAGCTGTCTCTTCTGCGATCCCAACATCTACGAACTGTTTTCCGGCTTCCTGTCTCTTATCCTCAGTAAATCCCATTACAGTTGGTGTTCCGGATGTAATTGCTACAACTGCAGGATCTTTTTTCATCTTATCCAGAAGGTAATTTAAGGAAATATCTGAGTAGTCTTCTTCTGGTTCTGCTGTCTCATCTACCAATGCTTCTCCTGTCTCGATATCGAACGGGCCGCTGTAATGCCAAGCCTCTTTATTTTCTTCGGCAGGTGCATATCCTTTTCCTTTTAATGTGTTGATATGGACAACAACTGGTTTTTTGCTGTCTTTTACGCTCTGGAATGCCTCGATCAGATCTCCGACATCATTTCCATGATCTACGTAGATATAATCCAGTCCCATAGCCTTGAACAGGTTGCATTCTGCCTGTCCGTCCGTCTCACGGAGCAGTTTCAGATTACTATATAATCCACCGTGGTTCTCTGCGATTGACATGTCATTATCGTTCACAACAATGATCAGGTTGCCGTCTAATTCTACTGCAAAGTCCAGACCTTCTAATGCTTCACCACCGCTTAAAGATCCGTCTCCGATCACTGCGATCACGTTGCCTTCTTCGCCTTTTAAGTCTCTTGCTTTTGCAAGACCGCATGCAAGGCTTACAGATGTGGATGTGTGACCTACGGTGAAATGATCGTGCTCGCTCTCATTTGGATTGCTGTATCCGGATACATCATCATAGTGATCTTCATAGAGATATGCATCCTTTCTTCCTGTCAGCATTTTGTGTGGATATGTCTGGTGTGATACGTCATATACGATCTTATCTTTTGGTGACTCAAATACATAGTGCAGTGCAATTGTCGCCTCTACCATACCGAAGTTTGGTCCGAAATGTCCGCCGTGGATGCTGGCTCTTTTTAACAGCGCCTCTCTCATCTCGCCTGCCATTACTGTCATCTGGTCTACTGTTAATTTCTTTACGTCTTCTGGTCCGTTGATATGTTCTATATACATGATGGATTCTCCTCCCAGTTTAATACTCCTGTTTTTACTGCTTCTTCATACCTGGCTATTTTATGATTCAGACGTTTGATTGCTGTCTCTACCTGTGCTTTCTGCTCTTCTAACTTCTCTCTTTCTTCTGAAAGGAGCTGAAGTCTTGCTTCAAATGTCTCGTCTCCCTGCTGGTATAACTTCACATACTCAATCAGTGCTTCTACCGGAAGTCCTGCTTTTCTCATGCAGATGACAAGCTCCACCCAGCCAAGATCTGATTCCTGATAGTCCCTGATTCCGCTCGCCGTACGTGTTACTTCCGGAATCATCCCAATACGCTCATAGTAACGCAGGGTATCAGCGGAAATGTCATATTTTTCACTTACTTCTTTTATCGTCAATTCAGACACCACCTTTCTCGTTGCAGTTCTTTAGAGCATGTCTTAAAAGTATTCCTGTAAGCTGTCTGTTCTGCGAACTGCCACATTCATTATTCTCATTTTATGTGTTATTTATTACATTCCGTCCATTACTATAACACTTAGAGTTTGCTCCAAGTCAATAATTTTATATGGAAATTTTTGTAAAATATAAAAATAACTTCCATAATGTAAATCTTAATTCCAGGCAGCTGACGTTACTCTTACACCAATTTCAGATAAAAAAAGCCGTTAAGAAAATTAAAATCAGATTTCTATCAGACACACTCTAATATCTCAATTTCCTAACGACTTCCTTTTATTCAGTTATAGATCCTGCCTCCGGCAGCTTCTCTGACTTCTTATATTTCACCTTTTATAGATTGACATCTCTATCTTTCTATCCATCTGTGAATACTTTTACTTCTGACTTCTAAGTCTCTCAACAAACCGGCTAAGTCTTCCAATTGCCTCTTTCAGATCCTCCAGTGAGTACGCATAAGATACCCGGAGGAATCCCTCACCACTGGCTCCAAATGCACTTCCCGGTACGACTGCAACCTTTTCCTCTTCGAGGAACCTCATTGCAAATTCTTCAGAGGTCATACCGAATTCCTTGATACTCGGGAAGATATAGAATGCACCAAATGGTTCGAAGCATTCTAACTTCATCTTTGCAAATTCATTGACCAGATATCTTCGTCTCTGGTTGTATGCATTTCTCATCTCCTGCACTTCATCTTCACAGTGACGCAGCGCTTCAACAGCCGCATACTGGCTGTTTGTCGGCGCGCACATGATTGCAAACTGATGGATTTTTAACATCTGTTCTATGATCACAGATGGTCCACAGATGTAACCAAGTCTCCATCCGGTCATTGCAAATCCTTTGGAAAATCCGTTGATCACCAGTGTTCTTTCCTTCATTCCCGGAAGAGATGCAATGGACACGTGCTCTGTCTTATATGTAAGTTCGGAATAGATTTCATCAGAAAGTACATACAGATCATGTCTTTTTACCACTTCTGCAACCGGCTCCAGATCTTCTTTTGTCATAATTGATCCAGTCGGATTATTCGGGAATGGCATAACCAGCATCTTCGTCTTTGGTGTAATCGCAGCTTCTAATTCTTCTGCTGTCAGCTTGAATTCATTCTTCTCCTGAAGAGGAATAACAACCGGATTACCATCTGCAAGGATCGTACATGGTACATAAGATACATAGCTTGGCTGTGGGATCAGGACTTCATCTCCCGGATCCAGCATAGCACGAAGTGCTACATCGATTCCTTCACTACCTCCGACAGTTACCATAATCTCATGATTTGGATCATATTCTACATGGATCTTCCGGTCTAAATATTTGCTGATCTCTATCTTCAGATCCTTAAGACCTGCATTCGATGTATAGAAAGTCTTTCCCTGCTCCAGGGTATAGATACCTTCCTCTCTGATTCTCCATGGTGTATCAAAATCCGGTTCACCTACACCAAGAGATATTGCATCCGGCATCTCACTTACCAGATCAAAGAATTTACGGATTCCCGATGGTTCGATGCCTGTAATTTTTTTGGATAATGGATTTCTCATCATGGTGTTACAAGCATCCTTTCTGGTTTTTTCTGTCCGAACATGACTGTTCCGTGGTCTTTATATTTTTTCAGTACGAACTGTGTACTGGTTCCTGTTACATCTTCGATCGGTGATAATTTACTTGATACGAACTTTGACACTTCCTGTAGAGTCTTTCCTTCGATCAGGACCATCATATCAAAGTCCCCTGAGATCAGATACACAGCCGACACTTCTGGATAATTACAGATTCTCTCTGCCGTCTTATCAAATCCTGTGTCTCTTTGTGGTGTTACTTTTACTTCGATCAGAGCATTTACATACTCTGTTCCTGTCTTATCCCAGTCAATCAGTGTGTGGTAGCCACAGATGATCTTAGCTCTTTCCATTGCTGATATCTCATTTGCTACGGTTACCTCATCTGATCCAAGAAGAACTGCCAGTTCTCCAAGATCTACCCTGCTATGTTTCTCCAGATACAGAAGTATCTGCTTTCTTAATTCTTCCATCATTCATACCTCCGCTATAAAGCTTCAAGATTTCATCCGGAGCCGGACGGTCGATATAGCGCGTCTCTTCTCCATTTCTTATAATCTTGTCATTGTTGTCTGTTGTATGTCCGATTACTGCTGCTGTAATCCCCTGATTGTTCAGCGCATCTGCCAGTACTTCCCCATTGTCAGTCACTGCCAGAAAACTTCCTGTGGATATCATCTGGTATGGATTCAGCCGGAAATGTTCACATACCTCTATTGTTTCCTGCAAAATGGAAAACCTCTTCATATCAAGATCCAGTCCCTGATCCAGTTCCAGTGCCAGATTCCACAGTGCTGCCAAGATTCCGCCGTCCGCGATCTGACGTACGACAAATGCGCCCCCGGCTTTTGCGACTTCTATTTCTCTCAAAGCAAAGATCTGCTGTCCGTAAGATAGTATCTGCTTTAAGAAAACCGGTGCAAAGCGGGTCTTAAGTTCCTGTTCTTTTTCTTCTGTGATTCTGAGCATACCATCCATGCCCACGTTCCCAACGAGTACAATGTCTCTACAGGCTCGTGCGGTTTCCAGATTCCAGGCTTCTTCCTTTGGCGCTTTTGCGATTCCGGTAACCGTTACTGCGATTACCTGTACCGCAGGATTCGCGGATGCCTGTACCTGAACAAGGTCTATATGATATTTTTTACAAGCTTTTTTCAGAAGTTTTTCGATTTTGTGGATTCTGGATTTGAACACGTATTCCGGATAGGCGATCTGTACGCTTACACTTGCAAATGTTTTTTCGTCATCCAGGCTCTCTTTATCTGATTCTAAGACCTGATCCGTCTCATTATCCTCATCTTCTGTTATTTCCGGGCAGACAGAAAAAACCGCCCCCTGTGCCGCCAGTGCATTCACGGTCTGTGCAAGTGCATGAACACCTATCTGCGGTGACAAACCGTAGACGGTCACTGTTTCACTTATAAGCTGTTCTGTCTGTGTCTCTAACTTCATCCTTGTTATGTTCCCCTTTATCCTGTTATATTTATAAAAAATAAATCTCTATAATTACTCTCTTTTATTCCTTATATTTTCCCGTTTCTACAATCTGGTCTGCAAGACCTGCCTCCGGCATTTACACAAGATACGGAATAATCATCGTTGCCACCATGGCAATAATGACGATAAGCACAACAATTGATACAATTCTTCTTGTTTTCTTATTGTTGAAATTCATACTTTTACCTTCTTTAATTCTAACTGATATTATGGACTACTCTGAAGCTATGCTGCTCCCGCAATCCTTCATCACTACATTTCACTAACGCGTTTCTCTACATTTTATACTCTTTACAATATTTTTGCAAGAAACAATCCTCACATTTTGGGCTTCTTGCGGTACAGATCGTACGGCCAAACGTGATGATATGAATATTCCAGAGTATCCAGTGATCCTCCGGAAGCTCTTTCATCAGATCCTGCTCGATCTTATCCGGATCCTGATTCTTCGTAAGTCCAAGCCGGTTGGTGATCCTTTTTACATGCGTATCTACAACTACGCTTGGGATGTGATAGATATTGCCGCGGATTACATTTGCTGTCTTTCTGCCCACTCCCGCAAGGCTTAGAAGGTCTGATAACTCCGATGGAACCTCCCCATCGAATTTATCCCGGATATCTTTCATACATGCAATGATATTCTTCGCCTTATTATGATAGAACCCGGTAGGTTTGATATCCTGTTCCAGTTCCTTTAGGTCTGCATCCGCAAATGCATCGACAGACCGGTACTTCTGAAACAGATCTTTCGTCACGATATTAACTCTTGCATCTGTACACTGGGCACTTAGCATCGTGGCGATCAGAAGCTGCCACGGCGTCTCATAATTCAGATAGCAGATGAATTCTGTCCCATACTGCGCATCTAAAATCTGCAGTATCTCTCCTGTACGTTTTTTCATAATATTTATCTCCCAACTCTACAGACTCTTGCTTCCTGGTTCAACGGATTCCGGTTCTGGTAATCGAATAATATATATGCATCTGCAAGTTTAAAATATTCCAGATGAGTCATCTTACGCATCTGGTTTCTGTCATATTTTCCATAATCCGGAAGATACTTATGCGTCTCTTCTTCATTTTCATAAAAAGCTCTTGCCACATCCTTCGTCACCAGATATTCCCCTGCGAATTCCGGGCGGCTCTTCGCATTCTCTCTCAGATAATAATCGTATGTCAGCACTTCACGGAATCTGTCCTCTTGCTCCTTGTGATAAGTCCGTACATAGTTCAGCAGAATCTCATACCTTGCACTTCGCTTGTGCTGCACTGCATGATATCCATTCTCCTCATAATAAGCAGCAAGACGGTCATACATGGCGAATGCCGAATCATATTCTTTTTCCAGTTCTTCCATCGTGTGGGTGAATTGACGGCTGTTATAGTAGACCTCCACCATCTCTTCGATTCCTTTCAGACGGAGTACATCTTCGTAAGAAATCCACTTTGTATACAGTACTTCATACGGCGGATGCGCCTTGTGCACGATTCCGTATTCTTCCTGATGCTCCTGCATGAATGATCCCTTAAGTACCTTCAGAAAACCAAGCTGCAACTGCTCCGGCTTCAGCGCATAGACATCGTCAAATGAATGTGCGAAGCTTTCTACGTCTTCATATGGAAGCCCCGCGATCAGATCCAGATGCTGATGGACATTGCCTGCATCCTGTATCCTGCGTACAATCTTCGATACTTTTTCAAAATCCATGACACGGTGGATTTCCTGAATCGTCTTCATATTTGTTGACTGCACACCTATTTCTAACTGCACCAGTCCCGGACGCATCTGTTCTAAAAGTTCCAGTTCTTCTTCATTTAAGATATCTGCTGCCACCTCAAAATGGAAATTCGTAATGCCATTGTCATGTTCCATGATATATTTCCAGATAGCAATGCTATGTTCGTGCTTGCAGTTAAATGTACGGTCCACGAATTTCACCTGAGGTACTTTGTGATCCAAGAAGAATTGAAGCTCTTTTTTCACCAGTTCGATATCCCGGAATCTCAGACGCTTATCTACCGAAGACAGACAGTAACTGCATGAGAACGGACATCCTCTGCTCGTCTCATAATATATGATCTTGTGTTCAAAATCTTCCATATGATGATAGACAAATGGGACTTCACTCAGATCCATGATCGGGCGCCATGGGTTTTCAACTATCATGGTATCCCCGGAATGTGTTTCCTCATTCAAAGCATCATTTTTACTGCTCACGCTATCCATGCGGAACGTAATTCCAAGCACACCTTTCAGCTCATTATCCACAATTTCCGGATTTATCCAGGAGTTATCCCCGGATGCAGCCTGATATCCACATGTGTTTTCCACTGTATGATCGGATATACCCTCTTTCTCACTTTTTTCTTCTACGGCATAGGCATCATCCCAGGATTTTCTGTAAATTTTACAGAGTTCCAGAAATGTCTTCTCTCCCTCGCCCTTCATCACACCTTTGACGCAGGGAAGGCGTCTTAATACTTCTTTCGCATCATAAGACACCTCCGGGCCGCCAAGCCAGATTGGCATATCCGGACGCAGTTTTCCGATCTCCAGTACCAGCTCTTCTACGTAATCCAGATTCCAGATATAGCATGAGAAACAGAGAATATCCGGTTTCTTCTTATAGATATCCATCAGGATATCGTCTTTTTGCTGGTTGATCGTATATTCCCCAATCTCCACCGCCGGATCCTTCGCATATGCTTTCAGGCTGTATACCGCCAGATTGGAATGTATATATTTTGCGTTCACCGCTGCCAATAATATCTTCATCGTTCTTATTATTTCCTTTCAAATAAGTTCCCGTATACTACAATATTATAAAGTCACTACCTGCTTTTGACAACGTTTCCTTTTATTTTCCGCTTATCGTTCCCGCATTATATAAATATCAACTTTATCGTTCCAATGCTTCGTATTGTAATTGGCAAAATTCCCCTAAAATTCCTCCCCGTAAACTGTTGACTTTTCGGGCAAAACACGTTAAAATATTGAACCGTGCAGCCGGGGTGTTAGCGGTACCTTGCACCTGCAATCCGCTATAGCAGGGGTGATATTGCGCAGAGGGCTTGTATTTGTAGAGCTGCCCTTGGAAAGTGGCGTTGATGTTTGGGTCTTACGCGACGGGACTCCGTGAACCATGTCAGGTCAGGAATGAAGCAGCATTAAGCGGAACCTCTCGGGTGCCGTAAGGGTGCCTGGGCTGAGTTAACTACCAAGGTAACGTCTGGGGATACTCGTTCGAAGCGCAATGCACATAAAGAGAAAATTCAAGGAGTGTTGTGAGGATGATTTCATCCGTTGCAACACTCCTTTTTGTTCATTCTTTATCTTAATCCTTCCAATTGTCTTACTGATCCTGATGCTCTTCCATATACGTCCGAATAAGCGATACATCCTCATCCAGATCATCTGCTATCTCTTCTGCGGTCATTCCTTTGCTCAACCGCTTTTTAATCAATCTTTTTAAAACATTCTTTTCTCCAGTTTTTATTCCATCTAACATTCCCGCCTGACGTCCGATCTCAATCCCATCCTGACGTCCAGCCTCATACTCGGCCTTCCTAAGCTTCTTCTCTTCAAATTCCCTATCATATTCATAGATACTCACTTTGATCACTTCCGCTCTGTTCCTCATCAAAAATTCACCATATTCAATTCTCCTTTATTGCAGGAGTTCACATACGTTTCAGTCCTCTCCTGCTTTTCTATCGCCTCTTGGTATAAAAGCATAGATTTCTGAAATATAGTAGAATATAGACGGTGTTTGTCACCTTAGATTCTGTTTGAAATATGCTTTGCTACAGTTTAACACACTGGTAAATATAATTGTAATATCTTACATGCTTTTGTTCAAATAAAAAGTCGCCGATATTAATGATATGTACCCCTTTTACTGGACATCCAGTGAAAGGGGTACATATCAGACCATGCAAGTGTCATATAGCGATTGTTTTTACATTTGTGATGAATTAAATCCTTATCTCAATTCTTTCATAATCTTAGAACGTGGAAAATACACAACTTCAAATCTTGGCGAGCTCATCCTATTTATTTTATCCCATTTTTCTCTAGAAAAAGTCCCCCTTAATTTTATATATTTTCTATAATTCTTTCCTTTTACATATGCTGCACTATATCTGAATTTAAGCCATCCCCAATACCACTTATAATCGAGAACATTTATCTCATCCCATGTTCCTTCGATAAATCTCATACTTCTACTCTGAGGTCCTTCTTTCAAATCTAAAATTAATTTTATTGTCTCTATAATATTGTATATAAATGCAATATTAGCCGCTATTCCAAAAATTATACTCGTAATCCTCATTAATACCGTCTCTTCCTCATCTGGTAACATCATTATAATTACCAATGGTTCCAGTACTAATGTCAAAATTAACAAAAAAATTCTTCTGATTACATATACTCTATATGTTCTTATCGCATAATTATATAATTTCACTTTTTCACCTAAGACTCTGCAATGTTGCAGAGTCTTAACTCCTTTTTACCAATTTTTTCGGAAAAATCATCGGCATTAAACCGCTATCCCTTCTTCTTTTAATTTTCCCAATATAGTCTCCATTTCTTTCAAACCAGGAGCTCCCGTAATCTCTACAATCTCTCCTTCTTCCACATTTGCAATATATATCTGCATGCAGACTTTTCCTTCATCAATATCCCATATAATAGGATCCTTCTCCTTCGCATAATCATCCAGAGTCAGTTCACTTTCTGGTGGACATATCGTCAAATACACCGCATCGTTCTTAAATATATCGGTAGTCACTGCATTCTCATCAAATTTCGATAATTGAAAAGAATATATTCCTTGTTCTAAATCCTCCCAATGATAACTTACTTTTCCCCGGTGGATTCCCTTCACTTTGCCATCACTCAAAATCGTAAAATAAACCTTTTTACCTTCCGATATTTTAATTAATTCTTGCAGCCAACTATCAGCATCTCTTTCCGGATTCAAACACTCAATGTAAATGAATTCATATCTCCTATTCTTTTCATGCCAGACCGTAATTTCTTCTTTTTCAATCACATCTTCACAGACTCGAAGTTCTTTGATAAGCCTTGATCTTGGGTAATATACGACCTCCGCTACATCCCCTTTTCCTCTTTTATAAATGTCTTTAAACAATTGCCCTTTAAAAATCCCTCTATACGCACACGTTTCCTTCTTAAATAACAAGATTGTCCATGCCACTTGTCTGTAATCTGAGTCTATAAAAAACAAAGAAGTAATCACTCCATATATCCAATTGAGCACCGCAAATATCATCCTGTTCTCCATCGTATTCTTTTCTACGCAGAACCAGATTTTTCCTCTGAACCACTGATCCTTAGCAAGCACTTGCGGTTCTATCTCATACGAATCGACAATTCCCATCAGTTTTCCCAGTTCTTTTGTTTTCATATCCTGGAATTTTAAGCAACCGACTTTCGGTTCTTCTTTAAAATCCAGATACATATAAATACAATATTTAAAATTGTATATAAATTTAATTGCAAATATTGTACCTAATGACATACCCAAAACCAGACCTGCAGTGTCCACTCTGGTTAGACTGTAGAATATTATGCTTCCCATTAGAAATAAAATTGTAATTATTATTTTTTCTCTGACCAGCATAGAAAATTTATCTTCACTCTGGCTTATCTTTTGATTCTCCATTTGCAGCTTTCCTTATCTTAGTTTTTGCTTTCGCATAATCCCCATCATCTACATTCAACATTGTAACTCGTAATAACACATTGGTAAATAAATTTCTTCTCACATCCCAAGCAAAATCCTCCACGTCCTCTTCCCCACTATTCCGTCCTGCACCAGTCCGTGTGCCTTCTGCAGATTCTTAACAGCCTTTTCCGTTCCGCCTCCGAAGATCCCATCAACTTTACCACAGTCATATCCTGTAGCATTCAGCTTCTCCTGCACCAATGCCGTCAGGTTCCCTTTCGCACCTTTCCGTATCATCGGGCAGCCTGCAAGTGTGTTCTTTCCGGCTATTCCATCGACTTTCTGGCTGCTAAATCCCTGCTTGTTACATTCCGCCTGTACTCTTGCAATCCAGGAATCAGTATCTACGGATAGCTTCGTATGATTGCCGGTTGTTCCTGCCGGATTGTCCGTAACCGTTTCCTTTACTGCTTCATCCCATCTCGGAATTCCGTATCCCATAATGTATGAGGAATTCACATCAATCTGTCTGTCGCATAACATATCGTTCCGGTTTCCTTCTCTTACGACCAGCATATTCCCATTACGTGCAATCACCGTCCCTACATGATCCGAAATCTGATCATGATTCCAGTCATAATATACGATATCTCCCGGCTGTGGATTGTAGGTATCTGCCTGCCGGCCCGTCCATCTTCCCCATTGCTTAAATGTCTGGATTCCAGTCGGGCAATAGCAGGTATTTGGTACGCTTCCGGCATTACCGGAGGCATATGCTGCCGCTGATACAGTGGCATGACACCATGGATCTGTGTGACTCATCTTATACGATCCAGCCGGGCGCTGTGAATTATAGATGTCAATGATGATATCGTCCTGATTCTTTGCCTCGCTGTAGCCATACCATTCTTTTAATTTGTCACTGTATTCTTTCCATCCCATTATCCTTCACCTCCTGCACGCTTCTGTAAAATATCAATTGCTTTGTTGATCGTATCCGGTAATGGCACTCCCATCAGACCTGCATTTTCTACAAGGGAAATGGTTTCATTGGCAATGAATGCTATGATCACTGCATTTCTGATATAATCCGTCCCAATGACCAGATCCAGCCGGTATGCAATCAGTACAAATACCAGCGTCATTCCTTTTCTGCACAGCCCTTTCCATCCGGCCTTGCTCTCAAGTGCCCCGGTAGCTGTCTTGGGGCTGTTCTTAAATACTCCGGCAACCACTAAGCCGGAAACATAATCTAATCCCATAAATATCAACAGTGTTGTAAGTCCTGCATCCCATCCGCCAAAGAAGGAGGCGATTACAGAACTGATTATACCTAAGATTGTACATATTAGTTGTTTCATGTTATCTGTCCTTTCTTTATTTTCGATGTTTTCATATTTATCCTTTTTACTTTTATCTGTTTATACTACAACCGCCATTATCTGAAAATGATAATGGCGGTTGTGGATACATTATGGATTATATGATTATGAAATTTTCCGTATTTTCACAATTATTTCTGTATTTTTTTCATAATACACCTTATATTTTTCGTTTTTTCTAAGATCTCCATTTTTTCCCATAGCAAGCCAAGCTATATAAAACGTTTTTTCTTCGTCCCCCTTTTTTAAGTCTACAAAATCTACCGTATGGTGTGATTCTCTCACATATATCCCTTGATATTGTCGAATTACAGGCCTATAAATCGCTTTATATATTCCGCCAGCTTGCCATATCATAAATACAGTCGCT